>NZ_AJZR01000049.1:0-106861 GCF_000271925.1 Capnocytophaga sp. oral taxon 412 str. F0487
TTAATGGTTAATGGTTAATGGTTAATGGTTAATGGTTAATGGTTAATGGTTAATGGTTAATGGTTAATGGTTAATGGTTAATGGTTAATGGTTAATGGTTAATGGTTAATGGTTAATGGTTAATGGTTAATGGTTAATGGTTAATGGTTAGTGAGGAAGGGGGATTTCAACTTTGATAAAGACAGTAATGGAGGTGTGGCGACGAAAAGACGAACAAAAGACGAACAAAAGACGGTGCGAGCCGCACGGGCAGATAGAGAAAAGAGGAACAAAACCTCTCTCTAACCTGCTCCAAAGGGGAAAATAAAGCGACGTAAAGACGAACAAATGACGAAGGGAAAGTGAAGGTAAGTTAAAGCTAAGATAGAGATAAAAAGAAGGTTATTAGTGGATTTCAACATTGCCAAAGGTTTGAAATTTTGGCAATGTTCATACAAACAACGGTGCGAGTGATACGGGCAGATAATGGAACAATGAAGGAGAATAGGTTTTGCGAAGTAATATAAGTGTTGAAATATAGGGAGTAGTTTGTAAGCGATTGATATATAATGTGTAATAAAAAAAGGAGAGACTCTATTGCAATAGGAAAATGATGGATTTATTTTTGGAAATAAATTATAGTACGAAGCTATGTGCTTTGCTTTGTGCATATTAATATAATCTTTCTATTTTATTATTGTGCACTTCATTTTCTATTTCAAATAAATTAATAGCTTGTTATTAATTAAAAGTTTTATTATCATAATTTTTATGCTATGTAGAATTTGTAAAATAAAATATTTTAAATTATTCTTTATGATAGATTTTTGAATGAAATAGAAAATAAAAAGATTGTTTATAGTTGTTTTTTCGAAATAATACGAAAATGCAATACTTTCTGTTTAATTCAAATATGTATGTAAATCAGTATGTTATATCTAAAATCAATATTTCATAAAATTTATATATAAAAAAACTTTATTAAATATTTGGTCATATCATTTTTTATTTGTTATTTTGCCCCGTCGATTAAAGAAGAATAAAAACTAAATCACAATTAAAACTAAGATACTATTTTAATAATGGATTTTAAACAATTAGAAAAACAATATCGCGATGAATTGTTACAAAACGTGATTCCGTTTTGGCTAGAGAAATCGCAAGACAAAGAATATGGTGGTTATTTTACTTGTCTTGACCGCCAAGGAAATGTATTTGATACCGATAAGTTTATTTGGCTACAAGGGCGTGAAGTATGGCTCTTTGCGATGCTTTATAACCGTGTAGAAAAACGACAAGAATGGTTGGACTGTGCTATACAAGGGGCAGAGTTCCTCAAGAAATACGGACACGACGGAAACCTAAACTGGTATTTTTCATTAGACCAACAAGGGAACCCTCTTGTGGAACCTTATAATATTTTCTCTTATACCTTTGCTACGATGGCTTTCGGTCAGTTGAGCATTGCCACAGGCAATCAAGAATATGCCGATATAGCCAAACGCACTTTTGATATTATCCTTTCCAAAAAAGATAATCCTAAGGGAAAATGGAACAAAGCCTACCCAGGCACTCGTTCGCTTAAAAACTTTGCCTTGCCTATGATTCTCTGTAATTTGGCATTGGAGATAGAACCCTTATTGGACGAGGCTTTCATCGAGAAAACGATGGATACTTGTATTCACGAAGTAATGGACGTATTTTTACGCCCTGAACTGGGTGGCATCGTAGTAGAAAATGTAAATGCTGACGGTTCGCTATCTGATACTTTTGAAGGTCGTCAGCTTACCCCCGGTCACGCCATTGAGGCAATGTGGTTTATAATGGACTTAGGCAAGCGTCTCAATCGTCCTGAGCTCATCGAAAAGGCGGTGCAAACTACTCTAAAAATGATTGACTACGGTTGGGATAAAGAGTATGGCGGTATCTACTACTTTATGGATAGAAAAGGCTGTCCGCCCCAACAATTAGAATGGGATCAGAAACTGTGGTGGGTACATATAGAAACGCTTATCTCGCTGATAAAAGGATATCAACTCACTGGTAATAAAGAGTGCTTGCAGTGGTTTGAGAAAGTGCATCATTACACTTGGGAACATTTTAAAGACCCTAAACATCGCGAATGGTGGGGGTACCTCAACCGCCAAGGCGAAGTGCTCTTAGACCTCAAAGGCGGTAAATGGAAGGGCTGTTTCCACGTACCACGTGGCTTATATCAAGTGTGGAAAACAATTGCAATGATTAATGGTTAATTGTTAATGGTTAATGATAAAAGACAAATAATGAACAGAAAAACTTTGATAAAGTCTAAGCTACTTTGCCAAAGTTTCCTGCCCGTGCGGCTCGCACCTTTGGCAAAGTCTGCACTATTCGTTTTATCTCTAATAATATTGACGGCTTGTACAGAAACCCAAAAAGAACAACCTATGAAAATTAATATTACAACACTTACCACCCAAGGCTTGGAAGGCGATTTGCAGAAAGGCGTTTCGGCTTCTTATGCTGCCCTGCTCAACGGTGAATTATTGGTAGCAGGAGGGTGTAACTTCCCTGATAAACTCGGGTTTGAAGGCGGAAAGAAAGTGTTTTATGATGAAATACTTCACTTCAATAAAACGCAAAACCAATGGCAAACAGTGGGCAAACTTCCTGAAGCAGCGGCGTATGGGGTATCGGTAGCGATTCCTGCTGGCTATCTGTGGATAGGAGGACAGACGGCTACACACTCTTTAGCTAATTGCTATAAGGTGCAGTATTCAAAAGAAAAAGGCATTACGCTTACTTCTTTCCCTTCTTTGCCTCAACCACTCGACAACTTTGCAGGTGCGAGTATAGGTAGCAAGGTGTTTGTAGCGGGAGGTAGTGCTTCGGGAAAGCCCTCTAACAAACTGTATTATATCGATACTGCTACTGATAAAGAGTGGCATCGCTTGCCTGATTTTCCCGAAGAGCCCAGTGTACAACCTGTATTAGTAGCGATGGAACAAGAGGGTGATACACACTTATTCTTGTTAGGAGGCTTTTTCGGGGGGGATACTACCCGCGTGCCTACTCTCTCTACTGCTGTGTGGAGGTATAGTGTGCAACAACGGCAATGGCAAAAAGTAGCTACACAAGAAAGTCCTGATAAAGTGCTATTTTCGCTCACAGGAGCTACAGCTTTGGCTATTGATAATCGCTATATTGCTTGTTTTGGAGGTGTAAATGCAACACTTTTCTTAAAAACCATCACCGACCTCTATCATATAGGTCGCGATACTACCCTCACTGATGAGACACGCAAGCAGAAAAACTACGATTATATGTCGCATTATATGACACAGCCTATTGAGTACTATGGTTTCAATAAAGAGTGTTATCTGTTCGATACTCACACGCAACAGTGGTCGGTGCTCGATACACAGACTGATTTCGCTCGAGCAGGTGCTACCTTAGTAGGCTCTCCAGATGAGTTTTACCTCGTGCAAGGAGAACTAAAACCCGGTGTACGTAGCAATAAAACTTTTAAAGTTGTGGTAAAATAGTATATACTTATTTAAGGGAGAGGCTATGTCTCAGAAATCAATCAAAAAAACAAAATCAAACAAACTTTTGTTAATCTGTTAGATTTCCCGACCGTAGGAAGGCTCTTTAACAAACCAATATAACAGTTGATACTATGAAAAACAGTAAAATATACCCTTGGATAGTAGTGGCATTGCTATGGGTGGTGGCACTACTCAATTATTTAGATCGACAAATGCTCTCCACGATGCAGGAGTCGATGAAAATGGATATCAAAGAGCTTGCTGTGGGAGAAAACTTTGGTAGGTTGATGGGAGTGTTCCTTCTTATCTACGGATTGATGAGCCCTGTGGCTGGTATTATTGCTGACCGCGTGAACCGCAAGTGGATGATTGTAGGAAGCCTGTTTGTATGGTCGGCAGTAACTTATGGTATGGGTTATGCGACAACCTTTAATCAGGTGTATTGGCTACGTGCCTTAATGGGACTCAGTGAGGCGCTTTACTTAGCTACTGCTCTTTCTATGATAGCCGATTACCATACTTCAAAAACACGTTCTTTGGCTATAGGTATTCATATGTCGGGGCTTTATGCAGGGCAAGCCTTAGGAGGCTTTGGAGCTACTATTGCCTCTAACTATACTTGGCATACCGTGTTTCACTGGTTTGGTATGGTAGGGATAGTGTATGCTTTCTTCTTGGTATTTACTCTCTTTGATATAGAGTGTAAACCACAAGCAACTACACAAACAACGTCAGCACCGAAAAACTCATTGTTGTCGTCGCTTGCCCTTGTGTTTGGCACTTTCTCTTTCTGGATACTCTTGTTCTACTTTATGGCATCGAGCTTTCCAGGCTGGGGAACTAAGAACTGGTTACCTACGCTCTTTGCTACTAACTTAAATGTACCAATGGCTACCGCAGGACCCATAGCAACAATTTCTATCGCTATATCTTCTTTCTTGGGAGTGCTCATAGGAGGTACATTGTCCGACCGCTGGGTACAGACAAATATCAAAGCGCGCATCTATACTAGTACTATTGGTTTAGGGCTTACCATTCCTGCTTTGATACTCATAGGTTTTGGTGAGTCGTATGTAGCAATGATAGGGGCAACCTTGCTTTTTGGTATTGGTTACGGAATGTTTGATACCAACAATATGCCTATCTTATGCCAAATTATTCCACAACAGCAACGCGCTACGGCTTATGGCATTATGAATATGGGAGGCGTATTTTCGGGCTATGCTGTTACCTTAATGCTTGGTACTTCTACCGATGCGGGCAACTTAGGAGCTGATTTTAGCAAACTCTCGGTGATTATCTTAATAGCCATTGTACTGATGTTGCTATTCTTAAAACCTAAGAGAGAATTGTGTGGAGAATAATAATCCCCAACCCCTCCCAAGGAGGAGCTAATTGAAATAGAATTATTAATAAACACTCTCCTTATTATTGCTTTTGAGGTTCCCCTTCCCCTTCCTTTTTGGGAGGGGAAGAAAGGAGAGGGAGAGGAATAAATAACTAAATAAAATGACATTTGAAAAAATTAATGGGCTAATAGTAGCGCCTTTTACCCCTTTCGACAAGAGAGGAGAAGTAAATTTAGACCCTATTGATCAGTATGCAAAACTCTTGCAAAAAAATGGATTGATAGGGGTATTTATCAACGGTTCGTCAGGTGAAGGCTATATGATGACGGTTGAAGAACGTATGAAGATAGCCGAAAAGTGGGTATCAGTAGCTCCCAAAGGCTTCAAAGTGATTGTACACTGTGGGGCTACTTGCATCAAAGATAGCTACAAAATGGCACAACACGCCCAAGAAATTGGAGCTTTCGGTATAGGGGCAATGGCTTCACCTTTTCCCAAAGCGGGTAGGGTAGAGGAGCTGGTGAAATACTGCGAGGAAATAGCTTGTGGAGCACCTAATCTGCCTTTCTATTTTTACCATATCCCTGCGCTCAATGGGGTGTACCTTCCTATGTTGCCTTTCCTTAAAGCAGCTGATGGACGTATTCCTAACTTAGCGGGTATCAAATACACCTACGAACCACTTTATGAGTACAACCAATGTATGTTGTACAACAATGGTAAATACGATATGCTCTACGGCTTAGACGAGACTATCCTCAATGCTCTTGTAATGGGGGGTGCTCGTGGTGGTATTAGCGGTACTGGTAGCTATATAGGCAAGGTATTGGTAGGTATCATAGATGAATACCACAAGGACAATATTGCCAAAGCTGCTGAGTTGCAAAACTACGCCCAAGACGTGATAAATGTAATTGCTAAATATCGTGGTAACATAGTGTGCGGAAAGCGTATAATGAAGTTGCTTGGTTTAGACTTAGGTATCAACCGTACGCCTTTCCAAAACATTACTGATGAAGAGGAAGCAGTTATTAAGAAAGAATTGGAAAGCATTGATTTCTTTAACAAATGTAACCAAATGTAGTATATATAAAATGTAACTAACCTACCACCCCATTGTATTTATAAAATCAATCAGTAAAAATTTAAAGTAATGAAGCAAAAGTATTTATTTAATGTATTCTTCTTGTTGTTTTTTACCACAATAGGTTGGGCGCAAGAGATAATAGTGAAAGGGACGGTTTCTTCTGATGAAATGCCGTTGCCAGGTGCTGCTGTAGTTGTGAAAGGTACCACACACGGTACCCAGACCGACTTTGAAGGGAACTATACCCTCACTGCAAAGGAGGGTGATATTCTTGTATTTAGCTTTGTGGGGTATACTACCCAAGAGAGAAGAGTAACAGGTAGTCGCCCTATTAATGTGTCGTTAAAGGAAGAAGCGAATGTATTGGAAGAAGTAGTGCTTACTGCTTATGGAGGTACACAAAAGAAAGCAAAAGTAACGAGTTCTATTGCTTCAGTGAAAACAGAAGTATTATCAACCGGTTCTTTTTCTAACCCTGCTCAAGCTCTTTCAGGAGCAGTGGCCGGACTTAGGGTAGCACAGACTTCAGGAAGTCCAGGAGCTGCTCCTACCTTAGTACTTCGTGGAGGTACTAATCTTGATGGTTCAGGCTCACCCCTTGTTATCATAGATGGACAAATCAGAGGGGGATTGAATGACATCAACCCCGATGATATTGAATCAATGGATATATTAAAAGATGCTGGTGCTACTGCTATTTATGGAGCAAGAGCTAGCAATGGGGTAGTATTGGTAACTACTAAAAAAGGTAGATTAGGTGTTTCGTCACTGAATGTAAAATTGAAGCACGGATTTGCTTATATGAATAACCAAGTGGAGTTTCTTAATGCACGTGATTATCTTTATTGGCAACGTACGGCGGTACGTAATAGTGCCCGTGTATGGCAAAATGCTTCAGGTGATTGGAAAGGATTTACTAACGAAGCGAGTTTAAGTGGTGCACAACCTTACGGTACTGGTAATATACACTTCAAAAGTATGACCGATGATACGGTATTAAATCCTAATGAAAGTGCTAATTCATATTGGTCTACTATGTTCTCAGAAAGCCTTTCGCCTTCTCAAAAACAAAAACTTCTTTCAGAAGGATGGCAAACGATGACGGATCCTATTACAGGTAAAGAGCTTATTTTTTATGATTTTGATTTCAAAAAGGCAGCTTTCCGTCCTTTTGCTCTTACTAGAGACTATTCGTTATCAATGACAGGAGGTAATGACAAAGGAAAATATTATGCTGGTTTGGGCTATTATAACCAAGAAGGTTTGCCTATCAAGAGTTGGTATAAGCGACTCACTGGTACTTTGAACGCTGAGTATAAGTTAAAACCTTGGCTTACTTCCACCAGCAACTTCTCAATAGCCTATGCTACTTGGTATAAAAATGTGAATACTTCTGCAGATGATGCCTATTTTGGACGTATGCTTTCAGCTCCTCCCACTCAAAAAGAAAAAGTAAATGGACAGATAGTAATGGGACGTGGTGGTGCTGACGGTAATCCACGTTTTTATGAAAATATATTTCTTCGTGATAATAATACCAATAAAATTAATTTCGGACAAAGCCTCAGGGCTGATTTGTATAAAGGGCTTTCATTAACAGTGAGTGGACAAGTGATGTTTGATGAAGAATATTATGAAAGCTTTAATAAAGACCACCAAACCTCACCAGGTAAAGCTGCTAATAACTGGAGTAGAACTAGAAGTACTTCAGCTAGCTTTAAAAGAACTATACGCCAAACTTATAATAGTATCTTAAACTACAAGTTTGATATAAAATCTCATCACTTTGATGCTATGGCAGGTTATGAGTATTACGACAGCTATACACGCGGGCTTAGTGCTTCAGGCTCAGAAGCACCTACCGATGAGTTCCAAGACTTAGGTTTGACTTCTAACAAAGAAGGTAAACGTGGGATAGATTCATATCATTATGGCAATAGAATCAAATCATATTTTGGACGTTTAAACTATGACTATGCTGATAAGTATTTGTTTTCATTTACTATTCGCCGTGATGGATATTCTCGATTGATTAATAACCGTTGGGGTAACTTCCCAGCAGCCTCTCTGGGTTGGATTATTACTCGTGAAGAGTTTATCCCTGACAATATAAAACGAGTACTTTCGTTTGCAAAACTCAGAACCAGTTTTGGTTTGAATGGTAATGTGCCAGATAAATTTATAGGTGATTATACCTTACAAGGTTCTTATGACACTAATAAGTACAATGGGGCAGTAGGCTATGTCATAGGTACTTTTCCTAATAAAGGACTTCGTTGGGAGAAAACGCGTACCTTTGAAGTTGGATTAGATTTAGGTTTTATCCAAAACCGTATCAATGCTAATTTTACATTGTACGATCGTTTGACAAGTGATAAGATACAGTCAATGACACTTCCACACTCATCAGGAGCTTCTGCTATCAATACTAACAATGGGTCTTTCAGAAACAGAGGAGTGGAGATAGAAACTAACTTCCGGATTATAGATAAGAATGATTTGCATTGGAGTTTAGCAGTAAATGCTGCTTATAACAAAAATACAGTAGTAAAACTACCTCATAACGGTTACCCTAATAACAGGCAAGATGCTATTGAGGTCTACAATCCTACCACAGGTAAAAAAGAATGGGTAGGAGGTTATCAAGAAGGACAAGAGCCTGGTGATATGTATGCTCACGAAGCGTTAGGTATATACCAAAATGAAGAACAAGTAAGACGCTTGGCTGATAATTTGGTTGATGAAACCGGATCTAAAAAACTATACGGACCTGCCGCTTGGGCAAGACTAAGCGATGCTGAAAAAGAAAAAGGACTTCCTATCCAGCCTGGAGATGTAATTTGGAGAGATGTGAATGGAGATGGTAAAATTGATAATTATGATTTAGTGAAAGCTGGTAATATTTACCCTAAATGGACAGGAGGTATCAATACTACCTTAAGTTATAAAAATATCCGATTCTCTGCCCGTATGGACTATGCGCTCAACTTCAAACAGCGCATCTCAATAGGTAACTCATTGCCTTGGTACTTAGGTAATATGCAAGGTACTTTTAACACTGTTAAACAGGTAAATGATACTTGGACACCTGATAATCCTACTGCTAAATATCCTAAATATTATTGGGCTGACCAGCTTGGTAAACGTAATTACTACCGTAGTTCAACAATGTTTATTTATGAAGGAAGTTACTTAGCCTTCCGTGAGATAGCTCTTAGCTATAATTTCCAAAAAGATATAGTTAGTAAAATGGGACTTGATAATTTAGAACTATCTTTGATAGGTCAGAACTTAGGTTACCTTACTAAAGCTGAAACTTATTCTCCTGAGGCTTTAGGGCAATCAAATTCAGGCTATCCATTGCCAAGGACTATTATCTTAGGATTGAATTTAACCTTTTAAAAAATGCAACATATGAAAGTTTTAAAATATACAACAATTATCGCAGGGCTATTGCTTACAGTCTCTTGTAATGATTTAGACCTTGTTCCAAAGGACTATAATGGTAGTGGTAACTTCTGGAAAAATGAAGCTCAAGTAGTAGGAGCTATCGAGGGAGTGCATAACCAATTTAGAAGCAATGATTTTAACTATTGGATAATGGGTGAAGCACGTGGAGGTACTATGGTGCCCGGTGGTACGTCATCATTAGAGCAGAATATATATTATTCCGATATAAAAATACAGAACTTTTCTGCTCAAAATCCTAACAATAGTTCTTGGTTTGACTTTTATGGAAAGATTTTTAATATTAACAATGCTATTAAAAATATTCTAGAAGCCAATTATTTAACTGAAACCAATAAGAATTATTATTTAGGGCAAATGTACGGAATGCGTGCGTGGTACTATTTTTGGCTTTACAGAACCTATGGGGGTGTACCCATTAAAACTGGAACTGAAATATTAGACAAGACGCCTAGTAGTGGTAAAGAATTATTTACGCCTCGTAGTACTCCAAAAGCTACTTTAGATTTCATAAAGACCGATATTAATAACTCTGAAAAATATTTTACAGATTCTAACAGAGTGAATAATTTTGATAGAATACATTGGTCATATTATGCTACCTTGATGCTCAAAGCCGAGATTTACCTTTGGTCAGCCAAAGTCACTACTGGTGACCAAGTTCCTTCAGCCTCTGATTTAGACACTGCTAAGGCAGCATTAGACAAGGTAGCTAGTTCAGGTAAATTTAGCCTTTTGCCTAACTATGCCGATGTATTTGCTTACAATAAAAAGCAAAATAATGAGATTATATTTGCAATGGCTTTTTTAGAAAATGAAGCAAGCACTCCGTTCAACTCATTTATGTATTACCCACCCAATTTTATCAATAAATACGATGAAACTGGGAAAGCTTTTCCTAATAACGACCCCTTGAAGATTCAGTCAGGGTTCTTATTCAATGAGTATAAATTTGAATTGTTTCAGGCTTTTGATGCTACTGATACCCGTAGAGCTACTACATTCCTATCGTTCTACTCTAATGCAGCTAAAACACAAGGGAGAGGGATAGCTCTCATCAAATATATAGGCTTTATAAACACAGCGAACACTCGTGTTTTCTCTGATGATATACCTGTATACCGTTATGCCGATGTACTGTTGATGTATGCTGAGATAGCTAATAAGCAAGGCTCTGACCCCTCTACTTATATCAACCAAATTAGACAGAGGGCTTATGGTTCAAATTATACTTCAGCTAATGCGTATACACATACTAACTTTGCTGATGGTGAGTTAGCTATCTTGAGAGAACGTGATAAAGAGTTTGTAGCCGAATCTAAACGCTGGTTTGATGTTCGCCGTCTACAAGATGCCTCTGGTAAACCTCTTGTATTTTCAAAAGAGGCAAGTTATGGTACAGTGGCAGGCAATGTAGAGCCTATACTGAATCAAAATACAGAAGCGCATAAGCTACTTTGGCCTATCAATTCTGATATTATCAGCAGAGATACACTCGTTACTCAAACACCTGGTTACAAATAAAGATAAAGATTTTTAGCTTTATTGAAGATGAAAACGGGGTTCCTTGTAAAAGGGGCTCTGTTTTCTGTTTTACATATTTCTTTCTCAAAAAAAGTACCTCTGCTTTCAATCATTGAGAGCAGAGGTACTGTCTATTTGCAGACTCTATATAGAGTCTATTTGCAGACTCTATATAGAGTATATAGAATGGTTCACTATTTTAGCTTCAACTCTTCCACTATCTTTTGGATTTTTCCGTCCAAAACCTTTTGAGTTGCTTCAAAAGCGTCTACACTGCTCAAAGGAGTGTTTACACTGAAATAAAACTTAATCTTAGGCTCTGTACCGCTGGGGCGTGCTGCTACGCGGGTACCCTTATCGGTGTGGTAGATGAGCACATTCGATTTAGGAACGTCTATATCTTCTACTTTACCAGTAAGTGGGTGGAAAGCCTTAGACGATTGGTAATCGCAAATCAGCGTTACTTTTTCTCCATTAATTTCCTTCAACGGATTTTCGCGCAAGTCTTTCATCATCTTAGCAATCTCTTCTGAGCCCGAAATACCTTTTTTCACTAAGGAAATGAGGTACTCTTTGTAGAACCCGTATCTGGTATAAGCGTGTAGCAATTCTCTGTAGAAGGAACTGCCTTTAGCTTTAGCAAATGCAGCAATCTCACAAGCCAATAGGGTCGCAGTTACGGCATCTTTATCGCGTACGAAATCACCAACCATATAACCGAAGCTTTCCTCTCCACCGCCTATGAAAGTGAGCTTAGGGAAATCTTTAATCATCTTGGCAATCCATTTAAAGCCTGTGAGTCCTTCTTTGTATTGCACTTTGTATGCATTAGCAATTGTGTGAACCATAGGAGTCGAAACGATAGTAGAAGCTACAAACTCGTTGCCTTTAAAGCCTTTTTTGCTTTGTTGTGCCAAGAGAAAGTCGGTCATCATTACCATTGTTTGGTTACCGTTAAGTAGCACCATTTTGCCGTGGAGGTCGCGAACGGCTATACCTATTCGGTCACAATCGGGGTCGGTACCTATTACGATATCAGCTCCTATTTGGTCTGCTTTTTTGAGTGCCAACGTAAGAGCTTCGGGCTCTTCTGGGTTAGGTGATTTTACGGTAGGGAAGTTGCCATCAGGTACAGCTTGTTCCTCTACGATGTGTACATTGGTAAAGCCAGCGCGTTTGAGCACATCGGGTACCATAGTGATAGACGTTCCGTGCAAAGAAGTAAATACAATTTTTAGCTTGTCTTTCTCAGGAGCATTGAAGTCGCCGTGTTTGATAGAAGCTTCGGCAAAAGCATTGTCAAGTTCTTTGTCGATATAGTGAATAAGACTCTCATCGGCGTTGAATTTGATGTCTTTGAAGTCAAGTGCTTCAATAGCTTTCATAATATCACCGTCTTCGGGTGGTACTGTTTGTCCGCCGTCTTCCCAATACACTTTATAACCGTTGTATTCTGGTGGATTGTGAGAAGCGGTAAGCACGATACCCGCTTGGCAGCCTAAGTAGCGTACTGTAAACGAAAGCTCTGGGGTAGGGCGGAGGTCAGAGAATAGGAATACTTTTATGCCATTAGCTGCAAATACATCGGCTACTATTTTGGCAAACTTCTTAGAGTTATTGCGACAGTCGTGAGCGATAGCCACTTTAATCTCTTGGTTAGGGAAGCATTTTTTGAGGTAGTTGCTCAATCCTTGGGTATTTTTGCCCAAAGTGTATTTGTTGATGCGGTTGGTACCAATTCCCATAATACCACGCATACCACCAGTACCGAACTCTAAGTTCTTGTGAAAGGCTTCGTTGAGCTCATCGGGATTTCCGTCGATGAGGGCTTGAACCTTGTTGCGGGTTTCTGCATCAAAAGTGTCAGAAAGCCACATTTTTGCTGTTTCAATACTTTTCATAAAATTAATTTTATATAGAGGCTGACTCTTGTTATATATTTTATCAGCGTTGTTTTTCGTTAGCAAAGGTACGAATAATTTTTAAATTAGCAAATCTGTCAGTTAGCAAATTCACTAATTTGCAATTTTTTCAATTGATGCCACCATTCGTATAACATAAACTCTAATTGCTTGTTGTCTTTTCGCTCTACAAGCCGGTGTGCTTCGGGTTTTTCCATTACATAGAAAGCCAAGGTGCCTATTTCTTCTTCTGTTAGGTGATGTTCATTTTTGAGGTAGTTGCCCATCTCATTTACGATGTAATGTGCCACCCTTAGGTTCTTTTCATTGATAACTTGTTGTTTGATAATCTTTGCCTTTCCGTTTAGGTGGTTGATAATTGCATTGAAGTTAAAACTCACATTTCCTACTAGTAATTTGTAGAGGGAGAATTTGTCTATTTGAAGAATATCTGTATTAGCGTACTTCCGTTTCTCTTCCCAAGTGCGTTCTTTTGGAGTGTGTTGTAAAATACCCAAACTCTGAGCAGTAATCTTAGGCTTTTCAGTAACACTCACTTCTTCTAATGCAATAGTAATATCAGTCATTTTCAAAACAACCAATCGCTGTAAATCCACTTGTGTAAGGCTGTGGTAAAGTGTTTTCTTGCCTACATACGTAGCTTTTAAGCTCTGTCCTTTGGTAGCGTCTATCGAAAAAGACCCCTCAGCATCGGTAGTAGTATAGTGCTGGTTGTCTATGTTTTGAATATGCACCCCTTCCAAAGGCGCATTGTTGTAGAATATCTTTCCTCTGATACGCGTCATTTCTTGCCCCCTCATCAAAAGCGGACTCATCAGCAATAATATGAAAAACCATAATCTCATTACTAAATTAATTGCCTGTCTGGCTCACACTGCCTGTGCGACTCACACTGCCTGTGCGGCTCGCACCTCGCACCTCGCACCTCGTACCTCTAAATCAATTTCATCTTCTTTGCTTTCTCCATCATAAAGGCTTTGGCAGCCTCGTATTCATTGGGGATTTTACCTTCTAAAATCGCTTCTTTTATCGCTTCTTTTAGCATTCCTACCGGTTGTGAAGGAGGTAAGTTGAACGTCTGCATTATCTCTTCACCGCTTACGGGAGGTTGGAAATTGCGAATGTGGTCTTTCTCTTCTACTTCCACTACCTTTTGGCGTACTATCTGGAAATTGTCGTGATATTTTTTGAATTTCTTAGGGTTTTTAGTAGTAATATCAGCTTCGCAGAGGGTCATTAGGTCTTCAAACTCCTCTCCAGCATCAAATACCAAACGGCGTACAGCCGAATCAGTAACGATATCATCAGCGATGATAATAGGGCGCGAACTCATCTTTACGATTTTCTGCACGTATTTCATCTTGTCGTTCAGAGGCATTCGCAAACGTTTGAAGAGGTGATATACCATTTTGCTCCCCACAAACTCGTGTCCGTGAAATGTCCAACCTATCTTCTTGTCAAAGCGTTTGGTAGGTGCTTTGCCAATGTCGTGTAAGAGCGCTGCCCAGCGTAACCAAAGGTTATCGGTGTTTTCTGATATATTATCCACCACTTCTAAGGTATGCCAAAAGTTATCTTTATGGCGTTGTCCGTCGTGTTCCTCCACCCCTTGCAAGGCGATGAGTTCTGGGAGGATATAGTGCAACAAGCCCGTTTCGTACAGCAATTTCAGTCCAATAGAAGGTTTAGCCGAAGCGAGTATCTTGTTCAGTTCCTCTACAATACGCTCGTTCGAGATGATTTTTAGCCGTTCCTTATTATCAGTAATAGCTTTTAGCGACTGCTTTTCAATCTTAAAATTCAGTTGGGTAGCAAACCTGATAGCACGCATCATACGCAAAGGGTCGTCTGAATAAGTAATATCAGGGTCTAAGGGGGTACGAATGAGCTTTCGTTTTAAGTCGTCTAAGCCGTCAAAAGGGTCGATAAGCTCGCCAAAAGTATCTCTGTTCAGAGAGAAAGCCATTGCGTTGATAGTGAAATCCCTACGATTTTGGTCGTCTTGTAGCGTGCCACTCTCTACATAAGGCTTGCGTGAGTTTGCCTCATAGCTTTCACGGCGTGCCCCTACAAACTCAATATCTAAGCCATCGGCTTTAATCATTGCTGTACCAAAGTTTTTAAATATTGATACTTTAGGAGCATTAGGCAATCGCTCAGCTACTTTTTCAGCCAACGAAATACCACTACCGATTGATACTACATCGATGTCTTTGGGAAGTTTTTTCTCTAATAAATAATCGCGTACAAAGCCCCCAATCACGTAACTTTCAACCGATATCTCAGCTGAAATATCGCTTATGAGTTTAAAAATAGGATTAGAAAGCGCTTCAGTATAGTTCATTAAAATTCGTTAATTGTTTTGCGAATGGCAACCAAACGCGTTAAAAGACCTTCAAGGAGGTCGAGATGTAGCATATTTGCCCCATCACTTTTGGCGTTAGCAGGGTCAAAATGGGTTTCGATAAAAAGTCCGTCGGCATTGTTCACAATAGCAGCGCGGGCAATGGTTTCAATCATATCTGGGCGACCACCTGTTACCCCACTACTTTGGTTAGGCTGTTGTAGCGAGTGGGTAACGTCCATTACTACGGGAGCAAACTTGCGCATCGTCGGAATTCCGCGAAAATCTACTATCAAGTCTTGATAGCCGAACATCGTGCCACGGTCAGTTATCAACGCTTTTTCATTGCCACTATCAAATACTTTTTGCACGGCAAATTGCATACTCTCAGGACTCATAAACTGACCTTTTTTCAAGTTCACTACCTTGCCCGTTTCGGCTGCTGCCACCACCAAATCAGTCTGGCGCACCAAGAAAGCTGGTATTTGCAGTACATCTACATATTCGGCAGCCATCGCCGCATCGCTCACCTGATGAATATCAGTAACAGTAGGAACATTAAAGGTTTGCCCTACTTTTTGGAGTATTTTTAGTGCCTTTTCGTCGCCTATGCCCGTAAACGAATCTACGCGACTCCTATTGGCTTTCTTAAAACTCCCTTTAAAAATGTAGGATATATTCAGTTTATGGGTGATATTCACTATATGTTCAGCAATTTTCATCGCCATATCTTCCCCTTCTATAGCACAAGGTCCCGCTAAGAGAAAGAAATTATCTTCTTTGTTTATCATTTTGTTTAATTGTTAGTTATAATTCTTTGAGGTTAGTAGCTTTTTCGTAATTTTTTATTTGTCGGTGGGGTTCGTACTGTTATTTGTCATTCATCATTGACCAAATAACATCGCCCTAATATTAGTAGTAAACAAGTTTACTGCAATCGCTAAAAGTATAACACCAAAAAGGTTGTGAATTACCGTAATGCCCTGTTTGCCTAAAAACTTCTCTATTTTCTCCGAAGATTTAAGCACTACATACACAATAATCATATTAATGAGGATTGCTACTATAATATTCTCTACATAAAACTTTGCCCTAAGGGAGAGTACAGTAGTGAGTGCCCCTGCTCCTGCCACCATAGGGAAAGCCAAAGGGACAATAGAGGCAGTCTCAGGCGTAGTACCTTTGTAGAGGGTGATACCTAAAATCATCTCTAAGGCGAGAAAAAAGAGAATAAATGCCCCAGCTACAGCAAATGCCTCAACCGTTACTCCAAACAAATTGAGTAATTGCTTGCCTATAAATAAAAACAGAATAAGCAAAATACCGGCTACAATAGCTGTTTTCTCAGATTGTATACGTCCTGCTTTTTTGCGCAGATTAATAATGATAGGTACACTCCCGATAATATCAACTACCGCAAAGAGCACCATAGTAGCAGAGATAATCTCCTTTACATCGAAATTCATAATCTAAAAAATTTGTGCAAAAGTACTAAAATAATTGCGAACGATGAAAAAAAAATCTCTCAATTTGTTAATTAATTGATTTACTAATATTTCAATATAACTAAAAGCTTTATTTCACCTATATCATAATACGATAAAAACGCTTTTTTACAATTATCATAGCCTCATCTTTCCTTCATCATTTGTTCGTCATTTGTTCATTTGCCCGTGTGGCTCGCACCGTCATTTGTTCGTCATTTGTTCGTCATTTGTTCGTTCATTGTTCGTTATTTCATTATCTGCTCTTGTGGCTCGCATTTTCCTTAGGCTTGATTCAGTTTCGCTCTATCTTCAAATAAGTCTTGTCTTTCAGACCGATAGTCTTTACCAATTTCTCTTTAAGGCTTGTCCCCCTTCGGGGGTTCGGGGGCTTCTCACTCGTCTTTTCTCTATCTGACCTTGTACCTTGCACCGTTTTTTGTATGAACTTTGCCCAAGTTTCAAACTTGGGCAAAGTTGAAATCTACTAATAACCTTCTTTTTATCTATCTTTTAGCTTTAACTTAGATTTATCCATCGTTCGTCTTTTGTTCGTTATAGACCCACTGTAGACCCACTGTAGACCCACTGTAGACCCACTGTAGACCCACTGTAGACCCACTGTAGACCCACTGTAGACCCACTGAAAAGCCACTTATTGTTCGATTATCCTGTAAGTTTCCTATAAGTTTTGTATATTCCTCTCCTAATTTCATCATTAATTCATTACCCCAAAATGCTCGTCGTGCTACAATTGCCCGTGCGGCTCGCACTACCTGTCTTTAATAAATAGAATACAGTAATGGTATCAAAAAATCTCAGAAAAATTTTAATATTTAGAAAATACAACGTACCTTTGTAGCGTTTTTAAAAGAAGATTATTTTAACTAATACAAACAAAATGAGTTATAGAATTGAAAAAGACACTTTGGGTGAAGTGAAAGTGCCAGCCGATAAATATTGGGGAGCACAAACAGAGCGTTCACGCAACAACTTTAAAATCGGTGCACCCGCTTCTATGCCGATTGAAATTATCCGTGGTTTTGCTTACCTTAAAAAGGCTGCCGCTTATGCAAACTTCGATTTAGGAGTGCTCTCAGCCGAAAAACGCGATGCTATCGCTCAAGTTTGCGATGAAATTCTCGAAGGCAAACTCAACGACCAATTCCCATTAGTAATTTGGCAAACCGGTTCAGGTACACAATCTAATATGAACGTGAACGAAGTGATTGCCAATCGTGCTCAAGTGTTGGCTGGTAAAAAAATAGGTGAAGGCGACCCCGTACTAAAAGCCAATGACGATGTAAACAAATCACAATCGTCTAATGATACTTTTCCTACCGGTATGCACATCGCTTGCTATAAAATGGTAGTTGAGAAAACTATTCCTGGTGTTCAGAAACTACGCGATACTCTCGCTGCTAAATCCGAAGCTTTTAAAAATGTAGTAAAAATAGGTCGTACGCACCTTATGGACGCTACACCACTTACTTTGGGACAAGAACTTTCTGGCTACGTATCTCAACTCGACCACGGTTTGCGTGCTCTTAAAAACACATTAGCTCACCTTTCAGAATTAGCTTTAGGAGGTACAGCCGTAGGTACAGGGCTCAATACCCCTAAAGGTTACGACGTGAAAGTAGCTGAATACATTGCTAAATTCACCGGTCTACCTTTTGTAACCGCTCCTAATAAGTTTGAAGCTTTGGCTTCTCACGATGCAATTGTCGAAAGCCACGGAGCTCTTAAACAATTAGCCGTATCGCTCAATAAAATTGCAAACGATATTCGTATGATGGCTTCAGGACCTCGCTCAGGTATAGGCGAAATCATCATTCCTGCTAACGAACCTGGTAGCTCTATTATGCCCGGTAAAGTAAACCCTACCCAATGTGAAGCTATGACAATGGTTGCAGCTCAAGTAATGGGTAATGATGTAGCTATTTCAATAGGAGGTACACAAGGTCATTATGAATTAAATGTATTTAAACCATTAATGGCTTCCAACTTCCTTAAATCAGCTGAGTTGATAGGAGATGTTTGTGTATCATTTGAAGAACACTGTGCAAATGGTATAGAGCCTAACTACAAACGCATTAAGGAATTAGTAGATAACTCCTTAATGCTTGTTACAGCTCTTAACACTAAGATTGGTTATTATAAAGCAGCCGAAATAGCGCAAACGGCTCACCGCAATGGCACTACTCTTAAAGAAGAAGCTGTGCGTTTAGGCTATGTAACTCCGGAAGACTTCGACAAATGGGTACGCCCTGAAGATATGGTGGGAAGCCTTAAATAAGTAATATAAAAAGTTTATAATATTTCAAAAAGGGGAAGCTATCTAATTGATAGCTTCCCCTTTTTTATATAAGTAACTGTATACTTGTTCTTATTTGTTAGGAATATGTTGCAATATCGCTAGTAAGAACTTCCAAAACTTCTGTACAGAAGCTATATTTACCCTTTCAGCAGGCGAGTGTGCCCCTTTGATAGTAGGACCAAAGCTCACCATTTCCATTTCGGGGTAATGGGTTCCTAAAATGCCACATTCTAAGCCTGCGTGGCAAGCTACAACATTAGGTGTTTCACCGAAGAGCGTTTTGTATTGTGCTTTTACAATCTTCAAGATTTCAGCATCTACTTTGGGCTCCCAACCTGGGTAACTACCAGTGTATTCTACTTCAAATCCAGCTAACTCAAAACTACTGCGAATCGTATCAGCCAAATCATATTTAGAAGTTTCTGAAGCTGAACGAGTGAGGCAATACACGTTTATTTCGCCGTCTTTAATTTGTACTCTTGCTACGTTATTACTGGTTTCTACAAGGTTAGCAATCGTCTGACTCATTTTGTACACCCCATTGAAGGCTGCGTAAAGAGCGCGTAATACATCTTCTTGTTCTTCTTCTTCCATTACTTTCTCAGGTACCGCAGTAGGTTCAAGTAATACTGTAAGAGTCGGTTCAGTTACTGAATACTCGTGTTGAAGTGCTTGGGTAAGTGTAGCTACTTCTTTTTTAAAAGCCATTTCGTCGTTCTTATTAATAGTTACCACCGCTACGCTTTCTCTCGGAATAGCATTGCGCAAACCGCCTCCATCTACACTTGCAATGTGCAAACCAAATTTCTCAGTACAAGTGAATAATATACGGTTCATCAGTTTGTTTGCATTAGCATAGCCCTTATGGATATCTGTACCACTATGTCCGCCGTGCAATCCTTTTATGGTAAGTGTATAGCCTACTGAATTATCAGGCGTATCTACCATGTCGTACTCTCTAAACGCCGATACATCTACACCACCGGCACATCCTATATCAATTTCGTCGTCTTCCTCAGTATCTAAGTTGAGAAGAAAATCACCAGAGAGCAATCCGCCTTTGAGCCCTTTAGCACCCGTCATTCCTGTTTCTTCGTCAATAGTAAAGAGAGCTTCAAGAGCAGGGTGGGGAATATCCTTACTTTGTAAGATAGTCATAATACTTGCAACCCCAATACCGTTATCGGCTCCCAAAGTTGTACCATCAGCACGTACCCAGTCGCCATCTACTAACATTTTGATACCTTCCGTACTAAAGTCGAACACCGTATCATTGTTCTTTTGGTGTACCATATCGAGGTGTGATTGTAACACTACTGTTTTGCGGTTTTCCATTCCTGCCGTAGCGGGCTTTTTAATGATTACATTGCCCGTTTCGTCTTGATAGGTATCAAGTCCTAAACTTTTGCCAAAAGCCACCATAAAAGCAATGACTTTCTCTTCTTTTTTTGATGGACGAGGCACGGCATTCAAGCTCGCAAAGTTCGCCCATAACTGTTTTGGTTCTAACTCTGTTATTTTCATTATATTTATTAATTATTAGTTTTTAGTTATCAGTTGTTAGTATCTAGTCGCTACGCTTTTACCTTTTACTTTTTATTCACATACCCAGCTCTGAGCCCTCGCTGGCTTTACCTTTTACCTAATCAGAACCAGTACCCTATATTAAACAGCCATATCGCTTGTCGTATTTCAGGTGAGTAAGTGCACTTCAGTTCTATAGGACCTAAAAAGCTCTCAATGCTATATCCTATCCCATACCCCGAATAGTCTGGGTATTTCTTCCACTCGAAACTCTCAAAAAGATTGTTGTCTGCTTTAGCAATATTCGCTAATAATAGCAAGTGTTGTTTCTTAAAGGGTTGGATATCTATTACCAATTCTGATTTTAAGTAGTTTTTAGCACCAATGCTCAAAAAATCATATCCGTAAAAAGGTGAATAGTTCGTAAATACATTCTTGTTATACCCTCCTAAAAAGAAGTCTAATGAGTATATATTAGAGCCTCCTATCGTAACACCACCTTCTAATCCTACTCGTGCGCTCAATCTTGGCAAGATAGGAAAAGCAAATGATAACTCTGTTTTACCCGTTGTAAATTTGTTAAAATCTGAGTAGTTAGAGGCAAGTGCATAAAAATTGAACTGTGTATTGAAGTACACCCCTCTACTGGGGAAAAAGCTATTGTTAAAGCTGTCGTATTTAAGATAAGAATACAAACTGCCTATATGACTCTTTTCCGAATACGAAGTCGCTGAACTTATTGAATGCACTTGCTCAGTATCAAACTGTATTTTGCGGTGCTCTACTCCTAAGCCAAATACAAAACCATTACCCAAAAGTGTTTGCAAATAGAGCTGATTTACCCAGTCGTAAGCCTCTACGTCCATTCGGTTGAGTTCCGACTGCTCTATTCGGTAGTTAGACAAGCGTTTTGTGTTCAGTTTTCGGTCGAATTGCACAAACTTAGACCGCAATCCATAACTGATGTAAAATCCCTTATCCACAAAATAATCAAACTGATAGCGTATGTTATCTCCTACAATAAGGTCGAGAGAAAGAAAATCACTGCTTTGTAAGAAATAGTTCCGAGTATAGTTCATCAAGAACCCTGTTTTTAGCAGATTGTCATAATGTATCCCAAATTTCAAAAAGGTGCGTTGCGGATTCTCTCTTAAATAAAAGTCTATATGTTCCCCTTCAAATGTGTGCCTAATCTGGTGATTGATAGAATGGAAATTGTTAGTAGCCATCAAGTTGTCGATTCCGTCGTTCAGTTGCTCGAACGAAATCTTACGGTTTAGATATTTCAAGTGTAGTTTACCGCGCAAATAACTACGCGAAAAGTGTTCGTTGTTATGAAAATGGACATCTTTTAAGTAAAAGGAATCTATCTTTTGTATTCGTTCTCTTTCCTCTGTATGTTTTTGTTGAGCTGCAATCTCACGCAATCTTGGTAGAAAATGTTCCGCTGCTATTTCGCCATTGTTGATGATTGTCTCTCCTTTATCAAACGAAATAACGTTGAATCCCTCTATATTAGGTTTGATGTACACATCGGTCTCTTTTATTTTTTTTGGCATATTATCTATCATTGGGAAGGTAGTAATCTGCGAAAAAATACTCAAAAAAGAGTTAATCTCCTCTCGTTTTGCTAGCGGACTCTGTACATCTACCCCTATGATAATATCCATTCCTTTTTTCTTAACTTCGTCTACGGGATAATTATCGGCAATACCACCATCGGTAAGCCATTTACCATCTATTTCTACCAAATCGAATAGCGAAGGAAACGAACCGCTTGCTTGTATCGCTTGAGGCAAGAAACCGTTTTCAAGTACTACGCCTTTACCTGTTTCTATATCCGTTGCTACACACAAGAAAGGAATGGGTAACTGCGAAAAATCATAGATTTCATTCACCGGATAGAGTAGTTTCACAAACTCGTTGTAGATGTTTTGTCCTTTTGATACCGCACGAGGCAACCCTACTTTGAAGTTATTGAAAGGTAATGCTACTGCATAACGGTCGTATATATAGCGCTCGTGTAATGATTTAGCACGGCGTGAAGTCTTGTCTTGCAAGAGTTTATCAAAGTCTAACTGACGGAAGATAGAGTCCAACTCATTAGCTGAATAACCCGCCGCATACAAAGCTCCTACCATAGCCCCCATACTCGTACCCCCGATGTAATCGATGCGCACCCCTGCTTCTTCCAACACTTTTAGTACCCCTATATGTGCTAACCCTTTCGCACCTCCACCGCTGAGTACCAATCCCACTTTTAAATCCTTTTTGTGGGTAGTATCTTGCGCACGCAGAAGAGGACTACTAAGTATCAGAAATATGGTTGCTAAGAATATTCTCATCCAATGAATTGCTTTTTAAAACAGGCACAAAGGTATAAAATAATTAACAAATAACAATATAAAAATGAGGATTAATTTTTTAATCACTCTATTTTACTCTCGATATGGTAATACCGTCCCGTATGGGGAGTAGCACTGTCTCTATACGAGGGTCTTCTTTTAGTTTTTCGTTGTAAGCCATTAAGGCTTGGGTATGTTTATCCGAAGGCTTTACTTCTTGCACTACTTTACCACTCCACAACACATTGTCAGAGAGGATAACACCTCCTGAGTTCATTTTCTCTATCACCAAATCAAAATAATGAGCGTAATTCTGTTTGTCAGCATCTATGAAAACAAGGTCGAAAGTAGTGCTGAGAGTAGGGATAATATCGGCTGCCTTGCCTAAGTGTTGCACAATTTGCGCCCCATAGCCACTCCGGTCAAAAAACTCCCTTTGCAGGTCAGTGAGTTCCTCTTTGATGTCGATAGTATGCAAAACACCATCAACTGCCAACCCTTCTGCCAAACAGAGGGTTGCGTAGCCCGTGTAAGTGCCTATTTCTAAAATAGTTTTAGGCTGTATCAATTTAGAGAGCAAACTGAGGAAACGCCCTTGTAAATGACCACTAATCATTCTCGGTTGCAATACAGTAAGGTAAGTGCGCCTACTGAGTTCTTGCAGTAAAGGAGGTTCGTTGTCAGTATGTTCGCAAGCGTAATTTTCTAAATCTTCTGATAAAAAGTGCATTGGTAAAATATTTTTTTGGCAAAGATAGCAATAATATTCAAAAAAGCTGTACCTTTGCCACAAAAGCCAAAGGTAGAGGAGATTGATAGAAATGTAGAAGAAGCGAGGTAAAGTACTTTTTATTTCCAATATAACAATAACTTTACTATACCTTTTCTTCGTTCATTGTTCGTCTTTTGTTCGTTCATTGTTCGTCTTTTGTTCGTTCTTTTGTTCGTCTTTTGTTCGTCTTTTGTTCGTCTTTTGTTCGTCTTTTGTTCGTCTTTTGTTCGTCTTTTGTTCGTCTTTTGTTCGTCAGAAGTCTATAAAAGTAAAACAATATAAAATTATAGAAACTCGCATCGATGGTCTCTATCCTTCCGACCACTTACCTGTATGGGTAGAATTACAACTGAAATAAACTTTTTAAAATAGTATGAAACAGTATTTGTCCGACCGTATCAACGCTATGGAAGTATCGGCTACCTTAGGAATGGCAGCCAAAACACGTGAACTAAAAGCCGAAGGCAAGGACATCATTGGTCTTAGCTTAGGCGAACCCGATTTCGATATCCCTGATTTTATAAAAGAAGCAGCTATCGAGGCAGTACAACAGAACTACAGCAAATATACTCCTATTGATGGTTATTTGGAATTGAGAGAGGCGATTTGCGAAAAGTTCAGGCGCGACAATAACCTTCATTACAAGCCGTCACAAATAGTAGTATCTACGGGAGCTAAACAATGCTTGGCAAATGTAGCCTTGGCGATGCTCAATCCCGGTGACGAGGTGATATTTCCTGCTCCTTATTGGGTGAGTTATAAGGAAATAGCTAAAATGGCAGGAGGCGTTCCCATAGAGGTTCACACAACCATTGAGAACGACTTCAAAATAACTCCTGCTCAGTTGGAGGTGGCTATTACTCCTAAAACTAAAATGGTATGGTTCAATACCCCTTGTAACCCCAGTGGTTCTATATACAGCAAAGAAGAATTAGAAGCTCTAGCCGTAGTGCTTAGAAAACACCCTAACATCTTTATTCTCTCTGATGAGATTTATGAGTATATCAACTTTACCAATGAGAGAGTAACCAGTGTAGCCGAAATCGACGGACTCTATGAACGTACCATCACCGTAAATGGAATGTCCAAAGCCTTTGCAATGACCGGCTGGCGTATAGGCTATATGGGAGCTCCTGAATGGATTGCTAAAGCCTGTACCAAAGTACAAGGACAAATAACCAGTGGTGCTAATGCCATAGCTCAACGCGCTTCTATTGTTGCCCTAAAAGCACCTAAGAGCAAAATACAATATATGGTAGACGAGTTTAAAAGGCGTAGAGATTTGGTATTACAACTCCTAAGTGAGATTGACGGGTTCAAACTCAACGTCCCCGAAGGTGCCTTTTATGTCTTCCCCGATGTATCGTCTTTCTTTGGCAAAACCCTAAGAGGTCGCAATATCCATAACGCAACCGACTTCTCTTTATATCTGTTAGAAGAAGCAATGGTAGCTACTGTTACGGGTGAAGCCTTTGGTGATGCTAATTGTATTCGCTTTTCGTATGCCGCTTCTGAGAAAGACCTACGAGAAGCTATAAGACGTATAAAAGAGAGTTTGCAATAATTAAAAACACTTTTTCAGTTTTGGTTTGCACATTCAATTAAAAATAGTACTTTTGCGCCTAAAAAATAAACGACTAAAGAATCATTGTAAAATTAAAGTAGTGTTATGGCAATAGCAGATAGCAAGACTATTAAATACTTAAAGTCTTTTTACATAAAAGATTATCTTATTATCATCTTAGGGCTTATATCATATGCGATAGGAATTACAGGCTTTATAATGCCTAATGGGATAGTAACGGGAGGTTTGGCAGGTATCTGTCTTATCCTAAATTATAAGTTAGGAGCTGACTTGGCTATTACCTATTGGATTATCAACTTTATACTCTTGGTGATAGGCTTTAAAGCAATGAGTAAGCAATTCACCTACCGAACACTCATCTCTATAACTATTCTATCGGGATTGATTTGGGCTGGGAAAGAGTATTTAATGCCTTATTTTATAGAACACCCTCCTTTGAGAGACGACTTCTTAAACGTAATTATGGGAGGATTGCTATGCGGTACAGGTTTAGGATTGGTCTATTCAGCTAACGGAAGTACAGGAGGCACTGATATAATAGGCTTTGTTATCACCAAGTATTACAGCATCAGTATAGCGCGTATTCTTTTGGTGGTCGACGTGTGTATCGTGCTATCGTCTTTCTTCATTTTGGAACGCCAAGACAATTCACTCGAAAAGACTATTTATGGACTTATCCTCTTACCACTGATGTGGCAGATGGTAGAAATTGTTATCAATGGAGCAAGACAGTCGGTGCAGTTGTTTATCTTCTCTAAACACTATGATGAGATTGCAAACCACATCAATAGTGAACTCAAACGCGGTTGTACTATTATCGATGGGGTAGGTTGGTATTCTAAATCCTCGCAAAAAATAGTGATTGTAATAGCTCGCCGTACAGAGGCTACTTCTATCTTCCGTTTGGTACGAACAATAGATCCTGCTGCCTTTGTAACGAAGACCAACGTAATGGGGGTTTATGGTAATGGTTTTGATAAATTAAAGTAAAATATTTTTCAGGTTTTATAAAAAGTACTATATTTGCACGTTCAAAACAAAAAAGAATGATTCAGAGAATACAAACTATTTATATGCTGTTGGTAGTGATTGTAGCTACCGTCGCCGTCCCGATGCTTTTTAGTATAGATTGGCTTAGGAGTATCTTATTAGGGATAACAGCAATATTGGCTCTATACACCATATTTAAATATAAGAAAAGAAGTGTTCAGCAGTGGCTTAACTGGCTGAACGTCCTTATAAATTTTACTTTACTAGGAATATTTGTATATCGAATGCTAAACTCATCTGGAGAAGGCTTGCTTTCGGAGAAAGGTGTTGGGGTTTTCGTACCCGTGCTTTCTATCGTTTTTTTGTTTTTAGCCAACAAGGCTATCAGACGGGACGAGAAGCTCGTAAAATCAGCAGACCGATTGCGATAGACCTATAATCTTAGTAGTGTTGTGCGTTAAAAAAATCCTAAGTGTTTAAACTTAGGATTTTTTTATTATCTTTGTGCCCTATTTATTAAATAAATCAGATAATGAAAAGAACATATGCAGGTATTCCAACAGAAAATGCAACGCTGGAAAACTCAAAAGTAATGCTAGTAACAGTACCTTATGATGGTACGTCTACTTGGGGCAAAGGAGCTGATAAAGGACCTGAACTGTTTTTAGATGCCTCAGAAAATATGGAACTATACGATATTGAAACAGATACCGAACCTTATCTCAACGGAGTGTTTTTAGCAGGTGAAGTAAGCGAAAACAGTTCGCCAGAGGCAATGACACAAGCGGTTTATGAAAAGACCCAAGAACTATTGAAGCACGAAGATAAGCTCTTTACTCTTTTTGGTGGAGAACACTCAGTGTCTATTGGTTCTATACGTGCCGTAGGTGAAAAGTATGAAAAGCTTACAGTATTGCAGCTTGATGCCCATACTGATTTGCGCCCTGAGTATCACGGTTCGACCTCTAATCACGCTTGTGCCGTATTTGAAGCTAACCAAAAACATAAATTAGTACAAGTAGGTATTCGCTCGATGGATGTAGAAGAAAAGCAATATTTACCAAAAGGACGTGTATTTTTCGCTCACGAAATAGCTAAAAATAAAGAGTGGATTGATGATGTACTCGACAAAGTATCGGGGAATGTATATATCACGATAGATTTAGACGCTTTCGATCCTGCTATCGCACCTTCAACAGGCACTCCTGAACCAGGAGGATTACAATGGTACCCTACTCTTAAACTCTTACGTAAAGTGTTTAAAAAATGCAATGTGGTAGCGTTTGACATTGTAGAACTAATGGATAGTCAGCAGGCTAAGCCTACGGCTTTCTTGGCAGCTAAACTTTATTATAAGATGTTAGCTTATTATTTTAAATATAGAAGTAAGAAAAAAGAAAATAAAGGTATAGAAGAGTTTTTTGCAAAGAAGGGATAAATTAATGATTATAAATAACAAAAGAGGCTATTTGATTTTTCAAATAGCCTCTTTTGTTTATCCTTTTAGTACTTGATGTAAGAATTTATCGAAAATAATCTTAAACCATTCAGTATACCGATGCGGGTGCTTAGCAATATCTTCCTTTATCTTTTCTGGAAGTTCCCAACGCCAATCGGCTACTTCTTCAGGGTTGATAGTAGGGGGGGCGTTATAGTATCCTATGAGAATATGGTCGAGTTCGTGCTCTGTAAGCCCGTTATCAAAAGGGGCTTTGTAGATAAAACTCAATATATCGGTAAGTTCAGTAACAAAACCCATTTCTTCTTGTAAGCGACGCTTGCCTGCTTCAATAGTTGTCTCGCCCTGACGTGGGTGACTGCAACAAGTATTCGTCCACAAGTTAGGCGAATGATATTTGCTCGCAGCTCTTTGTTGTAGCATAATCTCCCCTTTATCGTTGAGTATAAATACCGAGAAAGCCCTATGTAATAAGGCTTTTTGGTGTGCTTCAAGCTTCCCCATTAAGCCTATAGGAGTATCGTGTTCGTTCACTAATATTACTTGTTCTTCCATATTTGCAAATAGGAGTACTTATTTTACTTCCATTCTATCGCCTTTTTCAATTCCCCATTTATCGGACAATCCTCCATTGATTTCTAATACATACATAGCAGGTTTCTCTGACGGTAAAGAAGTTTCGTCGTAAGGGCGAGCGTTTTTAGCTATACTTACCACCTTTTTATCTTTATCTAAATAGATGATATCCAAAGGTATTTCAGTATTTCTCATATAGAAAGAACGAGGAGCTTCTTCTGGAAAAATAAACCACATTCCTTGATGTTCGTCCATTGAAGAGCGGTACATTAGCCCTAAGGCACGTTCCTCATCATTTTTAGCAAATTCAACTTCAATAGTTTGGATAAGAGAGTCGTTTTTAAAGATAGAGACTTCACCGTCCCGAGTAAAATCAATATCCTGAGGAGTGATTTCTATTTCTTGCACTCTATTACTCTCATTAGAGAAGAAACGAGGTAAAATAAGAGCAATAGCTGCTAAGGCTACCAATACTAATGCTACAGTTACAAAGTGTTTTCTAAAAAATTGCATTCTAATTATAAAATTTAAATTTTAACTCTAATTAAGTTCTAAAATGTTCACAAAATTAATATTAATACTTACGTGTTTCGATGCGATTTCTGAATAACAAGTAGAAACCTGCTAAGATAAATGGAATACTGAGCCACTGACCAGTAGAGAGCAAGCCGAGAGAGCTTTCGAAACCTCCTTGACTTTCTTTTACAAATTCCACTGCAAAACGAATACTCCACAAGGCTACTAAAAATAGTCCAAAGATAAAGTAAGGTTGGTCTTTTTTGTCAGTTTTCCAATACACGTACCACAATACCCAAAACAAGCAAAAATAGCCAAAGGCTTCGTATAATTGTGCAGGGTGTTGGTAAGGGATAGAAGCTAAAATATCAGCATAACGGGGGTCGTGAGCAATGAGTTTATAAGCAGTTTGAGGATCGGTTTGTTCAGTAATAGCCATTGCTCGACGGGGAGAGATAGCTCCGCCTTGTACAAATTTCACCCCTAACGGATAAGTATTGCTTACTATTTTGCCGTTGATTTCGGAATTGAAAAAGTTACCAAAACGCACAAACATACCTCCGATAGTGATAGGAATCACCACACGGTCTAATATCCACGATAGGCTAATATCTTTATACTTACGTACATACAGTATCATTGCGATAATAATACCTACGGCAGCTCCGTGACTTGCTAAACCTGAAAAGCCTGTAAGCTCCCAACCGCCACCGGGTTTCTCTTTAATAGGTAAAAAGATTTCGAGCAAGTGGTCTTTAAAATAATCCCAATTGTAAAATAAGCAATCGCCTAAACGTGCGCCTACTAAGGTAGCTATAGCGGTATAAACGAACAAGGTATCCAGCTGTTGTACTGTTTTGCCTTCGTTCAGATATATTTTTTTAGTGAGAAACCACCCCAAGCTAAAAGCCACGATAAACATCAAGCTGTAATAGCGAAGTGAAAAAGTACCTATAAAAGGTAGGTTTAAAGAGGCGAGAATCTCATTAGAATTCCATATAAAATTTAAAGCAATCATTAGTATTTATTTTTGAGATGCAAAAGTACGATTTTTATTTAAAACGACAAGTTATTTATAAAATTAATACCCGGTTAATGCCAATAATACCAATAATACCAAAGTTAATACTAGAAATGCCAATAATACTAATAATGATGATTCAGTGAATAGAATAGGGCGGATTAGGGTTTGAGGTAGTGAGCTAAAATGTACTGAGATTTTTCTGTTAAAGAATATTAAATACCGCAGATTTTTTAAATTTATACCACAAGGTCTTATTTTGAACCTCAAAAATACAAAATATTGATAAAGAACATATTATTTAAATTTTTATCTTTTACTTTTGAGCCATCTCAACCGAAGGAAGAGCGAAGGTAAGGCGAACCTAAACCGAAGCTAAGGCGAAGATAAGCCCTTAGTATGCTGTATATCAACTCATAAAAAACGCTCTTCTTATTATTGAGAAAAAAGTGTTAAAATCGGGTATATTGCGAGGAAAACGCAAAAAAACTTTGCAGTATAGAACAACCATTAGCAAAGTTACTGAATATAAACCAATGACAAATATTTGCTTTTGAGTTTGAATTGCTATATCTTTGCATTTTGGAATTAATTGTTAATCATTTATCAGTAACCATTAAATAAATGCTTAGAATAGAAAATATTAGTAAACAATACGGCGACTATACGGCTTTAGACGATGTGTCGTTACATATCCCTAAGGGGAGTATCTTTGGTCTGCTGGGACCTAATGGGGCGGGAAAAACCTCACTAATACGTATTATCAACCAAATTGTATTGCCCGATGCGGGTAAAGTGTTCTTCGACGGAGAACTGTTACAACCTAAGCATACGGCACAAATAGGCTATTTACCCGAAGAGCGTGGTTTGTACAAAACGATGAAGGTAGGTGAGCAGGCTTTGTATTTAGCACAACTGAAAGGATTGAGTAAGGAAGAAGCTAAGGAGCGACTTAAATTTTGGTTCAACCGCCTTGATATTGGCGATTGGTGGCACAAAAAAGTACAAGAGCTCTCCAAAGGTATGGCACAGAAAATTCAATTTTTGGTAACTGTACTTCACAATCCTAAACTGCTGATATTCGACGAGCCTTTTAGCGGTTTCGACCCCATCAATGCGAATATTATCAAGGACGAAATTCTATACTTACGAGAGCAAGGAGCAACGATTATCTTTTCTACTCACCGAATGGAATCGGTTGAAGAGTTGTGCGACCATATTGCGCTAATCAATAAATCGCGTAAGATATTAGATGGTAAGCTCATCGACATTAAGAGGGCTTATAAAAACAACTTGTATGAAGTAGGTTTAAAAGTTGCTGAAGAGCAGAAAACAGCCCTCTTAGCAGAACTTAAAAGCCAATTTGAAGTGAGTGAGACAAATTTTAAAACGCTATATAACGAGTTAAAATTACATATCCAGAAGAAAGAGGGACAAACGGCTAACGATTTGTTGCAATACCTCACTACACGTGCCGAAGTAACGCACTTTGTAGAATCTATCCCCTCAGTAGATGAGATTTTTATATCGACCATTAATAAATTGAAAGAATAGTATAAGATGTCTGAAGGGTTTTCCGCTATAACGGAGTAAGTGAATAAAGAGAGGAAAGGTTCTTTATTGAATATAGCTTTTTAACCCCCCAAGAGGAGGAGCTGTAGCGACGCAAAATAGACTTTTAGATAGCACATAAATTGACAAATTAAGATGAAATACTTAGGAATTATTACTCGAAGAGAGTACTTGAATAAAATACGTAATAGGTCGTTTGTAATAATGACGTTTGTAAGTCCGTTGATACTTGTTATCTTTGCGCTTGTGATTGGTTTTTTGACCAACGTAAACAATAAGAGCAAGGCTAAGGATATTGTGATTGTAGACGAGAGTGGACTCTATGCCAACACTTTTGAGAATACCGAGACTATTCAGTACGAATATCTCAGCAATGTTTCACTCAAAGATGCCAAAGCCGAAGTGTTAGCAAAAAGCAAATACGGATTGTTGTATATCCCTAATAAAGGCGACCAAAATATTGCTTTTTATAGTGAAGAGTCGCCTTCGTTATCTCTTACCAGTGAGCTTACTAATGCTATGGAGCGGACACTTTTTCAGCATAACCTTACTAAAAAAGGGATTGACAAAAAAGAGATAGATGCCGCTAAAACGCATATAAGCATACAGATGGAAAATTTTACGGGAGAGAAGACCTCGGAGTTGGATAACGTAATGAAAATAACCATTGGAGGCATAGCGGGATATCTTATTTTTATGTTTATCATCATCTATGGTAATATGATAATGCGCAGTGTGATAGAGGAGAAAACCAATCGCATTGTGGAAATCATTATCTCATCAGTTAAGCCTTTTGAACTAATGTTAGGCAAGATATTGGGTACTTCATTAGCAGGTCTTACCCAGTTTGCGATATGGATAGTTATAGGTGGTGTACTGTTGGCATTAGCACCTTCGTTTTTTGAAGTAAATACCTCTGCACAAGCGGTACAAGGAGCGGGAAACGTGTCAGAAATCAACAATATAGTGGCTACCTTGTACCATTTCCCTTTTGCGGAAACCTTTGTGGTGTTCCTATTGTTCTTCATAGGAGGTTATTTGCTATACAGTTCACTCTACGCGATGATTGGTGCAATGGTAGACAACGAAACTGACACACAACAGTTCCTAATGCCTATATTATTACCGCTAATATTAGCCTTTTATGTAGGTATGTTCTCGGTAATTGAAGAGCCTCACGGTACGATTTCGGTAGTATTTTCATACATACCTCTCACTTCGCCCGTAGTAATGTTGATGCGCATACCGTTTGGGGTAGCGTGGTGGGAAGTACTGATTTCCCTCGTTATTTTGTATCTCACTTTCTTTGCGGTCATTAAATTAGCATCTAAGATATACCGCATTGGTATCTTGATGTACGGCAAAAAAGCTAGCTATAGAGAGGTGTGGAAATGGCTCAAAATGAAGTAAAATGAAGCTAAAAAATCAATATATCAACCGCGAATTGAGTTGGCTAAAATTCAATGCACGCGTACTTCAAGAGGCAGCCGATGAGCGAGTGCCTCTATTGGAACGTTTGCGTTTTGCGGGTATCTTCTCGAACAACTTAGATGAGTTCTTTAAAGTGCGTTACGCTACTGTAAAACGAGTGGCGATGAACGAAACCTCAGATAAAGAACTGGGGGTACACGCCAAAGAGCTCTTGGAAGAAATTACCAAAGAGGTAATACAACTACAAGAAGAGAGTTTGAAAATTATTGCCACTATTACCAAGGAATTGGAGAAAGAGCAGATATTTATAGTAGATGAAAAAACGTTATTACCTGAGCACGAAGCCTTTGTAAATACCTATTTCTACGACAAAGTACGCCCCGCCCTCTTTACTATTATCCTTAACGATTTAGAGAAGTTTCCACAACTGAAAGACGATGTGGCGTATTTGGCAGTGAAAATGACCTTAAAAGAAGAAGACGAAAAAGCCTCAGGAGTACAAAAGTTCTTTTCATCACGTGTTTATAAAGAAAAAATACAGTATGCCCTTATTGAGTTGCCTGCTACCCTCGACCGTTTTATAGAGTTGCCTCAAATAGGAGATAAGCATTATATTATTATGCTTGATGATGTGATACGCTTTTGCTTACACAAGATATTTAATATTTTCAATTACGAATCGCTTACGGCAAATATGATTAAAATCACTCGTGATGCCGAGTTGGACATAGATGATGATTTGAGCAAGAGCTTTATAGAGAAACTCTCGACTAGCGTAGAAGACAGACGCAAAGGCGAGCCGGTGCGCTTTGTGTACGACAAGATGATAGACAAGGACACCTTGCAATTCTTGTTTGAGAAGATGGGCATTGTGAATACCGATAGTGTTATCCCAGGAGGGCGCTACCATAACCGTCGCGACTTTATGAACTTCCCCAGCTTAGGACGCAAAGATTTGACATATGCCTCTATACAACCACTGCCTGTACAAGGACTCACCTCAGAAGAGAGTTTGTTAAAGAAAATCGCCGAAAAAGACTATTTGCAATACACTCCTTACCATACTTTTTCTAACATTATATGGTTTTTGAGGGAAGCTGCCCTTGACCCTAAGGTAAAATCGGTGAAAATAACCATTTATCGTTTGGCAAAGAACTCACAAGTAGTAAATTCACTTATCAATGCAGTGAAAAATGGCAAACAAGTAACCGTACAGATAGAATTGCAAGCTCGTTTTGATGAAGAATCGAATATACGATATGCTGAACAGCTAAAAGCAGAAGGTGTAAAAGTCATCTTCGGCGTACGTGGACTGAAAGTACACAGTAAAATATGTGTGATTGAACGTAAAGAAGGTAAAGAACTAAAACGTTATGGATTTATCAGCACTGGTAACTTCAATGAAACTACTGCTAAAATCTATACTGATTATACGCTTTTTACTGCCAATCAAGAGATACTCAAAGAGGTGAACAAAGTGTTCAACTTCTTCGATACCAACTACAATGTGCAAAAATTCAAGCATCTGATAGTGTCTCCACACTATACCAAAAAGCAACTCAAACACCTGATAGACGAAGAAATCAAGAATGCTAAGGCAGGCAAAGAGGCGTATATCAAGCTGAAGATGAATAACATCACCAGCTACAAGATGATAGACAAGCTATACGAAGCCAGCCGTGCAGGAGTAAAAATACAAATGATTGTACGTGGTATTTGCTGTTTAGTGCCAGGAATCGAAGGAATGAGTGAGAATATAGAGGTAATAAGTATAGTTGATAAGTTCTTGGAACATCCACGTTTGTTTATCTTTGCCAACGGAGGCAACCCTAAATTGTATATCTCTTCAGCCGACTGGATGACGCGCAATATTTCATTCAGAGTAGAAGTAGGTTGCCCTATTTACGACAAAACAATACAACAAGAGTTGATAGACACCTTCGAAATAAGTTGGGCAGACAATGTAAAGGCACGTATAATTAACGAGGCACAAGACAATACCTATCGCCCTCATACTACCCCATCTTTGCGCTCACAGGTAGCCTTATACGAGTATTATCAGCATAAAAATAAGCGCACCAAATAGATGAAAAGACCTCAAATAAAATTAGCACAATACGTAATAGAAGCCTGTAAAGCCAAACAATTAAAGCACATTGTTATTTCACCAGGGTCACGCAATGCCCCTCTGACTATTGGCTTTGCCAACGACCCTTATTTTAACTGTTACAGCATCGTAGATGAGCGTTGTGCTGCTTTTTTTGCCTTGGGCATTGCTCAGCAATTACAGCAACCTGTGGCAGTGGAGTGTACATCGGGCTCTGCCTTGCTGAATTACTATCCCGCTTTTTCAGAGGCTTTTTACAGCAATATACCATTGGTGGTTATCTCAGCCGACCGTCCGTCAAGCAAAATAGACATAGGCGATGGGCAAACCATACGTCAGGTGAATGTACTAGCAAACCAAAGTGCCTATAATGCCAATCTATCCGATGAAGCACATAGCGATAAAAGTAATTTTTACGAGCTAAACAAGGCACTGAATACAGCTATAGAGGAGCAATTGCCGGTGCACATCAATGTACCTTTTGAAGAACCCTTATACCTCACTACGGAAGAGCACTATTCTTTTAAGAATATAGCTGCAAAACCACAGAAACCTATTATTAATAAGGGAAGAGTCACTGATTTCGTAAAACATTGGAACGCTTCAGCTAAAAAAATGGTATTAGTAGGAGTATTGACACCTAATAGTGTAGAAGCACAATATGTAGAATGGCTTGCTAAAGATCCTTCGGTATTGGTACTGACAGAAACTACATCTAACTTGCACCACTCCGATTTTATTCCTTATATAGATAAATTACTCACTTATACTGAAAGAGACCCAGCTCTAAAAGAAGCCTTACGACCTGATTTATTACTTACTTTTGGAGGCTTAGTAGTTTCCAAAAAGATAAAACAGTTCTTACGTAGTTATAAACCTACTTATCACTATAATGTAGATTTGCACAAAGGTTATGATTCATATTTCTGTTTAACAGCTCATTTTAAAGCGGATATCAATACTTTTTTGGGGGAGGTAACCCCTAATTTGGTTAATATTTCTTCTACTTATCAACAGCAGTGGTTAGAGGTGAAAAACGAGATACAGCAAATACATTTAGAGTATATCAGCCAAACGCCTTTCTCCGATTTTAAAGTGTACAGTGAGGTATTCAGTAATATTCCTAATGATTATATTATACAGATAAGCAATAGTTCTGCAATTAGGTATGCCCAACTGATAAAAGCCCACCCTTCTTGGAAGGTGTTTTGCAACCGAGGTACTAGCGGTATCGACGGTAGTATGAGCACTGCTATTGGGGCTGCTGTAGGAAGCGCATCGCCCACAGTGTTCATTACAGGTGATTTGAGTTTCTTTTACGACAGCAATGCTCTTTGGAACAAATATATTCCACAAGACTTTAGAGTGATTCTCCTCAATAATCAAGGTGGAGGTATTTTCAGAATACTACCTGGTGATAAAGCTGACCCTAACTTTGAATACTTCTTTGAGACACCTCATAGGCTTACAGCAGAACATTTTTGTAAAATGTATGGCATTAGCTATCAGTTAGCAACTAATCTATCTGATTTACAGAAAGATTTAAGTAATTTCTTCGAAGTATCAGAGAGACCTAAGCTGTTAGAAATCCATACACCAAGAAAAATAAATGATAAAGTTTTGTTAAAATATTTTGAGGTATTGAAAAAATGACTACCTTTACCGCATTAATAATTTTAAATATAAAAAATTATGAGCAAACGTGATGAATTAATTGCTGTGTACACCCAAGATTTGAAAGAAAAATGTGGTGAAAAGAACCCAGATGTAGCGTTCTTAACAAAAGTAACTGTGGGCTTAGGTCCTTCTATCTACAACGCCGATGCTTCTAAAGTATCAGGCTCTGACCAAGCAGAGTTAGACCGTGTAAAACAAAACTTCCTAATCAAAAAATTAGGTTTGAAAGACGGTCCTGAGTTAGACAAGGCTATTGAAGCTGTGTTAGAAAAATACGGTAAATCAAACAGAAATAAGCACCGTGCAGTTGTTTATTATTTGTTGGCTAAACACTTCAAAAAAGAAAGCGTTTACAACAAATAAGAGATTTTTTAAAAGAACAAGAGGCTATCCAATTCAGATAGCCTCTTATTTTTTATGTAAATATTTTTAGAAAGAACATTCATATCTCAAATAAATAGTAATTATTCCACGAAATAACTTACCCGAATAGCACGAAAGTTGCTGATAGCTTGAAAACTAGTTTCAATACGCCTGATATGCTCTTTAATGTGGCGTAAAGAGACTTCGGAGGGGTGTACTTTCACCAAAATATCTTTCAGATATTCATTTCTAATACGCGAAATAGGAGGGAATTCAGGACCTAAGATGTCTATTCCTCTTTGAGAAGCAAAAACTTCACGAAGTGTATTAGCAAACCACTCAGCACTTTCATTTACTTGGTTAAAATTACTGTGTTTGAGAGTTATTTTTATCATTTGTACAAAAGGGGGGTATAAAAAGGATTGGCGTTCCTCTATCTGACTCTGATACATTCCTCTGAAATCGTTTTGTAATACTTGCTGAATTACGGGATGCTGTGGGTTATAGGTTTGTATTAATACTTTTCCTTGTTGGGCACTTCTTCCCGCACGCCCTGATACTTGCAATAATAGTTGAAAACTCCTTTCGTAGGCTCGGTAGTCAGGAGAATGAATGAGAGCATCGGCATTCATTACGCCTACTAGACCTATATTTTCAAAATCTAATCCTTTCGTGATCATTTGGGTGCCTACTAATATTTGCGTTTCTTGTTGCTCGAACTTCGATAATATTTTTTCATATCCATATTTACCATTCGTAGTATCCTGATCCATTCTGTCTATGGCTATTTTTGGGAAAAGCACTTCTAATTCTTTACTAATTTGCTCTGTTCCGAAACCTTTTGTTCTTAAATCAACACTTCCGCAAGCTATACAGGCTTTGGGCATAGGAATCGCATAACCGCAATAATGGCATCGCAACTGATTACTGCTTTGATGAAAAGTGAGACTTACATCGCAATGCGGACATTGGGGCACCGTGCCACATTGCATACACTGCACGATAGGAGCATAACCTCTTCTGTTTTGAAAAAGAAGCACCTGTCTCCCTTGCGATAAAGTATTCGTAATTTCATTTATCAGAATGTCGGAAAAATGCCCGTTCATACGTTTGCGATGGTGCTTATCCTTAATATCGATAAGCTCGATAATAGGAGGAAGGAAATCTGCGTAGCGTTTTGATAAGTATACAAATCCGTACTTTTCAGTCTTCACATTGTGCATACTCTCCAATGAAGGCGTTGCCGAACCCAGCAAAGTTTTAGCTTTGAAAATGTTAGCCAACATAATAGCAGTATCTCGTGCTTGCATTCGAGGGGCTGGTTCAAACTGTCGGTAAGAATTATCGTGCTCCTCATCAATGATTACAAGCCCTAATTGTTTGAAGGGCAAGTAAACTGATGAGCGAACACCCACAACCAATTGCGCTTTGGGATTATTATTTAGTACATTATTCCAAACTTCTACCCGTTCGTTCGTACTATATTTAGAATGATATACTGAGAGGCTCTTGCCAAAGTGATTCTTCAATCGGTTGATAAGATGAACCGTCAAGCCGATTTCAGGAAGAAGATAGAGTACCTGTTTCCCTGCCTTTAAATATTGGTCGATAAGTTCAATGTAAATTTCAGTCTTCCCAGAGGCGGTAACTCCTTGTAAAAGAACTGTGTTTTTAGTCTGAAACTGTTTCTGAATTTGATGAAGAGCTTCTTCTTGTACCTCATTGAGTACCTTTTTTGTCGAAACATCACTATCAGCGAAGCTAACGCGGTCTTTCTGTAAGTAATATTCTTCAAAAATGCCTTTTTCTATTACTGATTTTAGTACTGTTGTCGATACACTGGCTTCTTCTAATAATTTCTCTGCTTTTAAAGGCAGTACTTCTCTGTTGATATAATTAAAATAAGCCATTATCAGCTTCTTTTGCTTTTCCGACCGCTTCAAAAGTTCTAAGGCTTTTTGCAAGCTTTCTTCGGTTTGATATTCAGAAGATAAACGAATGTATTTGATGAGTTTTGGTACATATTTCTCAAATATTCTTTCGGAAATGCGAGCAGCTCCTTTCTCTACCAAGCTCTTCATCACTTTCAGTGCCTTGTTTTTGGAGATTATCTTGCTCACCTCACTACCTTTGAGGGCTGTTTTGTAATGTAAGGCTTCGTATACCTGCCACTCGTCATCGGTAAAGAGTGCTGAATTTAGTTCTTTTTCTGCAATTTCAATTATTGTTTCACTTTCTAATAAAAAAGCCGATGGCAAGGCTGATTTTAGTACTTCCCCTAAAGTGCACATATAGAAATCGGCTATCCATTGCCAATGTTCTATTTGTTGGGGAGTAATAATAGGCGTTTCATCTAAGATATATTCAATGTCTTTAGTGTCATAAGAAGGCTCGACCGTATGTATATGATGTACTATAGCTGTGTATACTTTCGATTTACCGAATGGAACAGCCACGCGCATTCCCATTTGTAAGAAATGTGCTTCGTCTTCATTAATACGATAGGTAAAAAGTTTAGAAAGCGGAAGCGGCAAGATTACATCTACGAAATACATCAGTCGTGTTTTTTAAGTTTCAGAAGCGAAGCATTTAGTTCAAACCCCAATAACAATATGTTGGCATTTAACCATATATAAAGCAGGAAGATAAGCAATGCCCCGATAGACCCATACAGATGGTTGTAGCGAGAAAAATTCTCAATATAAATACCGAACAAATAGGTTGTCACGCCGAACAATAACACTGTAAAGAGCGAACCTGCTGAAAAGAATTTACTTTCCCTGCCTTCAACTGTGCCGAAGTAAAACAGTAGTCCTGTACCGAAGTAGGTAATCAGTGCGACGAAAACTATTTTCGATATTTTAAGTAGCGTTTCGTAATCGGTAATAAAATTGATTTTATCGAGGTAAGGCACTAAATACACTTCGTAATAAATGAATACAACCACAGCAAATAGAACAAGAAGTGCCAAAATAATTGCTACCATTAGGGCGTAAAGATATTGCTTGATATAGGTGCGTGTGATTTGCCGATGGTACGAATACTCAAACCCTCCAAAAATTGCCATAATACCATTGGTCATTAAGAAAATAGAGAGAAAAAACACCGAAGACAACAAGCCGCCACGTTTTTTATCGGCGATATCGAAAAAAATATCTGAAAAGAAATCGTGCGTACCCGGGGGAAGCATATCTTCAATAAAAGCCCAAAAGTCTCCCTGGAAATTTTCGATAGGAATATAAGGGATTAAGTTTAAAATGAACAGCAAAAAAGGAAAGATTGCTAAAAAAAAACTATACGAGATAGCGCTCGCCCGATAGGTAAGTGCACCTCTAATAATCCCTGCGGTATACAGTTCGAGCAAATCATACAATGAAAAAGTATTCTTAGCTAAAGGAATACTTTTCAAAAAGCTTACGAATTGCTTGATAATGGGAAGGTTATATATTTTCTCTTTTAATGTCATCAGTAGTTAGTTTTTTGGGGAAAGCATATTGCTTTTAGTTGATTTTCTTTCTTTTAGTCGCTCTTTTATCGCCCCGATAAACCAATAAGGAATAACCATACATAAAAGGCAGAATAGCCAAAAACCAATTAGGAAAATGACTACAAAAAGGAGAAAACCCAAATATTGCTTAATGCTGAATGATAGATAATAAACGCTCATAACTTTTCCTATCTTAATTACCAGTTTATGGCTTCCTTCCCTACGGATGTAAGATAGGCATTAGCTTTGCTGAAATGTTTGTTGCCAAACCAATAGCCTTTGTTTGCACTTAAAGGAGAGGGGTGCCCTGAGGTAAGAATACAATGTTTTGCCGGGTCGATAAGGCTTGTTTTCTTTTTGGCATAACCACCCCACAACATAAACACTATATTGTTACAATGTGCTGAAACTGCTTTAATAACAGCGTCAGTAAAAGTTTCCCACCCTTTATTTTGGTGGCTACCAGCTTCGTTGGCTCTTACGGTGAGAGTGGCGTTCAGCAGCAAAACTCCTTGCGATGCCCAGCGCTCCAAATTGCCACTGATAGGGTAGGAGGTACCTAAATCTTGCCCTATTTCCCTAAAAATATTAATAAGTGAAGGTGGGTGGGCAATGCCATCGTGTACTGAAAAACACAAACCGTTTGCCTGCCCTTCGCCGTGATAGGGGTCTTGCCCTATGATAACTACTTTCACCCTGTCCAGCGGACAATGGTCGAAAGCCGAAAATATTTGCTTTCCTTTGGGATAACAGATATTTTCGGCATATTCTTTCTTTACAAAATCGGTGAGCTGACTGAAATACGGCTTATTAAATTCTTCTTGTAATACCTGCTTCCAGCTGGGGTGTATGTTCACTTCCATAGTTTATGAGGTAACATTTGTATTCTCTTTGTTTTTGGCAGAAGGGGCATTCGGCTTTCTACGTGCTATCACATCGGCGTAATACTTCCTGCTGTTATTGATGACCTCCAACGTCTTTTTGTAGAACTCATCTTGTTTCACCCCCGAAAGGGTTACAATGTAATTTACCATATTGCGGTAATCATCTGAGAGCTCTTTGCGTAGTGGACGTATATGATAGGCTTCTTTTTGCAAGGTTTGGAACGACCTGTGCGAAAAAAGTTCATCAAACGCTTTATTAGATTTTTCCAACTCACTTACAAACTCCTTAATTTGCAAGGTTTTTACTGCATTTACATAAGGTTCAGCTTTGAGCTGAGTAATGAGGGTTGTAAGGTTGCTGGTTTCTTCCTCATACGTTTCTTTTGAAACATTTTTATAAGGGTCTATAAGCCTTTTTAGCGTTTCAAAAGCCTTTTTCTTATCGTCCGTCTTCGCATATTTATAGGGGCGAATACTCAAACGCAAGGCACGCATATCGGTATCTCTTGCGTGGTCAAGCTCGGCGAGTTTTTTGGTCTCTTCACTAGAACGGATTCTTTCCAATCCCTTTTCATAAGAAGGAATTTTACCTTTTAACTTTTCAAAGAGTACTTTAAAATCGGCATCTGTTTCTAATTTTAAATCAGTCTTGCCGAAATCTTCAAAAAATCGCACTAAAAATTGTTTAAACTCGGCATTATGCAAGCGAGCAAGGTCTAAATTGATTAACTTCTCCTTTTTCATAAGTAGAAAATATTTTTTGAGGTTGTTAAATAATATAATATTATAAATTAGGAATTATCCTAATAACGATAATCCTCGTTTTTATGCGACAAAATTACGAATTCCTTTTTTTATATCCAAAATTATTTTCAAAGTTTTTTATTGATATATGAAAAATCAATATTAGTATATGGTGTTTGTATTATAATTGATTCAACTTTGCCAAAGTTTGAAACTTTGGCAAAGTTAATACTGCAAAAACTACTATTCAAGTGCAATAATAGTCGCAGCATTCCCCTCTTGAGGGAGGCAAGGAGGGTGTTTGCATTATAATCGTAATAATTTACTCAGAAAAGACCTCCCCCGTTCCCCCTCTGAAGGGGGACAATCCTCAAAAGTACACTTTTTTGTAACTTTACAAAGTTAAACTACTCAAAAAGTGGCCTGCTATTGATTTTATAAAGTTCGGCAACACAAAAAGTGACTTTCTATCCACTTTAAAAAGATAAAGAACTTAAAAAGTGATTGTTTTTTGAACAATCACTTTTTTGAAATATTAATAAGGTATCTTTTCAGTAAGTTGAACTTTATCGGATTTTCTGTACGAGCTCCAATTCGTCCAAAGAAACAGAGGTAGTAAACGCCCCGTAATTTACTATGGCTTTGCCTTTTTCAATCTTATCGATACTTCCCACGCTCCGGCTGTCTTTAATGCGCACACGGTCGCCTACTAAAAGGGCGCGTTGTAGCTTTTCCTTTTCGGCGCGTTCTTGGGCAATGCGCTCTTTCTTCTCTTCTTTGCGTTGCTGGCGGATAGCCTCCATTTGCTTATGAACTTCTTCGGTAGTAGTTTTTTTCTCCTCTTTTTGCTTGGTGCGTTCCTCTTTGCTCATTTGTTTGCGCTTGGCGTTTTCCATTTCAATGAGTTTGAGAAATTCAGATACCAAAGGGCGACGCTTACCATCGTAGAAATAACGTTCGGCTATCTGGTCTACCTTACTACCTAAGGTAATCATACGTTGGTTTTGGTCATAGAGTTCTTGATAATTTACGAGCTTGCTTTTTACTTTATCATTGAGTTCCTCCAAACGTTTGGCTTCTTCGCGGGCTTTGGTTTCCTCATCTTTAAGAGTTTCGGCAGTTTTTTCCATTTTGGAGCGTTCTTTCTGCAATTTGGCGATAGTGGCATCAAAACGCACTTTTCCTTTCTCTATTTTTTTCTTAGCCCGATTGATGAGGCTAAACGGAATGCCGTTTTTCTGCGCTACTTCAAAAGTGAAAGAACTTCCCGCTTCGCCTATTATTAGCTTATAGATGGGTTCTAAGGTTTTATCATTGAAAAGCATATTGGCATTGCTGGCGTGGGACAATTCATCTGCCAGCATTTTTAAATTGGTGTAATGGGTGGTAATCACCCCAAAAGCCTTTCGGTGGTAGAACTCTTCTAAGAATATTTCAGCCAAAGCACCTCCTAATTCGGGGTCGCTACCTGTCCCGAACTCATCTATCAAAAACAAGGTGCGGTGGTTGCACTTTTTGAGGAAGTAATTCATATTTTTGAGTCGGTAGCTGTATGTGCTAAGGTGGTTTTCAATAGATTGGTTATCGCCGATATCGGTAAGAATGCGTTCAAACAAACACATTTTAGAACGATGATGCACCGGAACGAGCATTCCACTTTGTAACATTAATTGCAATAAGCCAATGGTTTTAAGCGTAATACTCTTTCCGCCCGCATTAGGTCCCGAGATGACGATAATACGATTTTCATCATTCAGTTCTATGGTTTGAGGGAAGGTAGTAACACCTTTTTTGGCATTGTTTAGATACAGCAAAGGGTGATATGCTTCACGGAGGAATAGTTCGCGCTCCTGAGTGATTTCTGGCAAAAGTGCATTCATTTGGTGAGCGTACTTGGCTTTGGCGCAAATAATATCAACGGCTGTGATGTATCGCTGATAGTCTTTCAGCAGGTCAGCAAACTGACTGATGAAGGCGGTAAGTTCTCTTAATATACGCTGGATTTCCTCTTTTTCTTCATAAAGCAGATTGGAGAGTTCGCGAGAGTAGATTTCGGTTTGTCGCGGTTCTATATACACTATGCTACCCGTTTTTGAGCTCCCCCATACGGTGCCTTGTACTTTTCGGCGGTACATTGCTTTCACTGCCAATACGCGGCGGTTTTCTACTACGGTCTCGCGGATATCATCGAGATAGTCGGCAGTGTTATACTCGGCGAGAGCACGGTTGAAACTTTCGTTGAGTTTTCCTTTCAAGGCGCTCAGCTCGCGACGTATATTGCCAAGCGTAGGAGAGGCTTCGTTTTTTATCTCGCCGTACTTGTCCAACACTTTATCGATAGCGTTCAGCAGTTCGGTAGTATACTCGATACTATTAGACGTTTCGAAAAGGGTAGGGTATAGCGTTTTGAACTTCTTAAAGAAGAGAATTTGAGTGTTTACAACCTCGCTGATACGATGAATCTTCCTAATACTCGACACTTCTAACAAGGCGTTTTCAATAGATAGGAGTTTAATTTCGGAAGTGATAGATTCGCAATAGTGTGAAGGGATTGTGTTGTTATTATCAAAAGACGATAGGTATTCATTGGTTTGATTCAGTGCCAATAACAGGCTCTCGTGATTGTCGAAAGGCTTGATACGTAAGGCGTATTTCTTGCCGAGTTCAGTAAGGCAAAGGTCAGACAAATGAGAGAGTACAATGGGGAACTCTAAGTCTTCAAGTGTTTTTGTATTCATTTAGTTTTTAGGAAATATCTTTTTGTGATATAAAATCATCAGCCCCACTGCTATACATATTGCAGAGTCAGCCACATTGAACACGGGCTCGAAGAAACGAAAGCGTTCGCCTCCCCAAATGGGTACCCAGCTGGGAAGTGTAGTATCGATAATAGGGAAGTAGAACATATCCACCACTTTGCCGTGCAAGAGGGTTCCGTAAGGATTTTCGGCAAATAGGGTAGCAATGTTACCATAACTATGGTCGAAAATTATGCCGTAAAACACCGAATCGATGATATTGCCCAGTGCTCCTGCTAATATTAAAGAAATGCAAATAATAAGTATCTTAGGTTGTTGCTTTCTCACTGCCGATACCAGCCAATAGCCGATACCTATTACCGCTACAATGCGGAAGAGGGTAAGAATCAGTTTGCCGTATTCGCCGGGGATTTTAGTACCCCAAGCTGCACCTTCGTTTTCTACAAAGTAGATTTGAAACCAACTGAAAACGGTTACGGCTTCGTTGAGGATAAAGTGTGTTTTAATGTATATTTTGCTCCATTGGTCGATGATAAGTACCAACAGAATAATAAGGAATGCGTGTTTTAATTTCATATTGTTTTTTTGCTAAATGAGGCGCAAAGATACTAAAATAAAGGTGAATGACAAGCCATAAAGCAACAAATACTATAAGCTGACTTAGTTTTCATTCTTTTCTTTCTCCAAGAATTTTTCTTTGTCTTTGCGAATTTGTACCAATCGGTAGTTTTCAGTGGCTATAACAAAAGCAGATAGTTTGTTTTTCTCCAAGAACTCTTTCAAATCAGTAACAATGCTCTGAGCTGAATAAGCATCGCGGATATTATGAACTACTAACCAAGTTTCATCGGCATTATAGAGGTCTTCTGAAAGGGTAAGTACTTCAGAAATTGCCTTTAATTTCTGAGCAAGTTGTTCTTTTATAGTTGTACGTGTCTCGGAAACCGTACCTGTAATGACTACTTTCCATTTCGTAGCCTTATCGTCAGTAACAAAATCTTCGGTTTCTACATCTTTAAGCTCATCTAATAGATTTTTAGCCTCCTCACTTTCAGCAGTGGCAGGATAGTTAGTCGCTATCTGTTGTAACTGCGCTTGGTAAGGAGCAAGCCCCTCTAAACGTGCCGTTGTTTTGGCTTGCAACAGTGCGATAGCAGGTGCTACTGAAGTTTCACGATACTGCGCCCCTTCTGTTTGTAACTGGTGAGCCGTCTCGATAATTTCACCGCGATTGTATCGAGCTATAAGGGTATCAACAAAAACTTGTGCCTGTTTATTGCGCTCTTGTTGTGAGGTTTCGCTTCCTTGCAATAGTTTTGCATAATCGGTATTAGGATAGTTAGCAAGTAGTCGCCCTTTGATGGTTTCAGCTTTGGGGTTATGAGTATCAGTGTAATTCTTTTGGAGCTCATAAAGTGTAACTACTTCTAAATCGGGAGAAGGATTGTTGGCAAGAACACGTTCTAAACGTTGTATAGCCAATTCATTTTCACTGAATTTAGAGCGATAGAGCACGCCCAACTGGTACAAGGCTTTATTTCTATCGATGTTAAGTTGAGCGATTTCGGCTTCGGTCTTAGGAAGTTGAGAAAGATAAGTATCGGGAGTTTCTACTTCTTTTTCAGCTATTTGTTGTGTAGTAGCTGAGGCAGTGAGGTTTGCCACAGTGGCATTCCCCATACTCGACCAACGCCAGTTATCCTCCAATTTGCGGTCTCCCCAATATTGTTGAAACTGTTGTTTCCCATAAGCTACACTCATCGGATTGTAGAAATAGAACTTGCCACCCTTTTCAGTAGTAGCATCGGGCATCGTTACCCCCATACCTGTGTTGGCAACCTTTTTATTGTGTTGCTTTTGTGTGCGAAGAGCAATTGCTTTCTGTACAGAATCGATATGTTTTTGGTAATACGCACGACGTTCTGTCTCTGGCAAGCGCATAACTTTTAATACGCTATCATTTTTCTTAACAACGTATTCTAACTCAGCAATCTTGGACAAGTTATCTCTTTTTCTGCGAATAAAAAGATGTTCAAAGGTATGTTCAGGGACATAAGTAAGAGTACTATCCAAATGCTGATAAGCTCCCGTATAGTCTTTTTGGTCAAAAAATAATTCAGAGAGACGTGTATGAGCTTTTGCTTTTAACGGATTGTTATTCTTATTGTTGGAAAGAGAACTGCGATAAAAATCGGTAGCCAAACGCTTATCATCGTCTTTTAAAAGTTCGCCGTGAGTGTAGTAAAGCACATCGAGATAGTTTTTGTGCTCATAACGGCGTTCAAGTTTGGTAAGGTAAGCTAAAAAATTAGCTTTTTCTTCAGGGGTAAATGTCTTGTTGCGAGCCTTTCCTGCTTGGGCTTCTACCCATAGCTTACGCGGAATCTTCCAGTTTTGCTTCACAACCTTTTCAAAAGCTACTTCGGCAGAGTCTTTTTGATGCTGTTTTTCATAAAGCTGAGCTGCAATAAAGTAATATCTACCACGTAAAGCCTTATTACGAGTGTATTTACCAGCATTGTAAAGCGCATCGGCAGCCTCAGGATATTGTTCTTGGTTAATATAAGCCTGTCCTAAGGTAGCATAGGCTTCAGCTCTATCATTTTTGCGTAATTTAGGATTCTCTTTTAAAAATTCAGTGAGTTTTTCTATAGCAATTTTATCTTTACCTAAACGGAGATTAGCTTTTTGTGCCCAAACCGCTGCCTCAGGAATACGCTCGCTCGTTCCGTAGTTCGTAAGCAGGTGATTGAAAGCCTCTAAGGCAGGAAAGAAACGCTCATCGTAATAACGGGCTTGACCGAGTAACATATAAGCGTCGTCAATTTTATAGTTGCGTTGTACTCCTTTAAAAACCATAGAGTGTTTCTGAATGGTTTTAATAGCTTTTTCTTCAGCACGTTGAAAATCAGCATTACCTGTACCATCTAATTGCACTTTTCCTGTCATACCGATAGGCTCTACGGGTAGAATTTCACTAAAATTATCTTGATATTTTTCGCGTAGTTCATTAAGACCTTTGGCATATGCTTCCTCCCCATTGAACAGTACATTATACTTGGTAACAATAGGTTGCATCTGACGGTTATAGTAGGTATTAGCATTAGGTGTACAAGCTAAATATAGCAAAAAAACAACTAAAAAACTACTGTATAGTAAAACTCTTTTCATACTTTTTCATAAGTGCTGTTACAGAGTGCGAAAGTACTACTTTTTTTTAAAAGAGCGAAATATTATTTCAAAAAAATAAGTTTTCTCTACCAAAGCACCGCTTTATATACAGTTTAGATATATTTTTACTCTTGTTATCCTTCGTTCATTGTTCGTCTTTACGTCACTGTAATTCCCCCTTTGGAGGGGGTTAGGGGGAGTTTTTCTTCGTCTTTTCTCTATCTGCCCGTGTAACACGCACCGTCATTTGTTCGTCCTTCCTTCGTTCATTGTTCGTCTTTTGTTCGTCTTTTGTTCGTCTTTTGTTCGTTAATTGTTTATCTGCCCGTGTGGCTCGCACTGTCTTTTGTTCGTTTATTGTTTATCTCACTTTTCCGTTACTACACTCCCTATCCTTGGGAGAAGTCTCCGAATGGGAGAGTATGTGACTGGGGAGAGGATATTTTGTTCGTTAATTGTTTATCTGCCTGTCGTGCTACGACCTCGCACCTGCCTGTCGTGCTACGACATCGCACTGTCATTGATTTAGTATTATTGGCATTATTGGCATTGTGGTATTAAAAGACATTTGCTAATCTGCTAATTCTTCAATATCTTTGCACCTTCAATTTAAAAACACTGTTAAATCGATAACACATTAGTATGACAAACATTCAATATATAAAAGCCCAAACACAACTATCTGAAAAAGCTATTGAAAACACACTTTCACTATTAACCGAAGGTTGCACTATCCCCTTCATTGCACGCTATCGAAAAGATAGCACTCAGAATTTAGATGAAGTAGCCATTGAGCATATAGCCAAATCCCAAGCTGATTACGACAATATCTGTAAGCGCAAAGAAACAATTCTCTCTTCTATTGAAGAACAAGGAAAGCTTACAGACGATTTGCGCAAACGTATTGAGAACTCTTTTGAGCTCAATGAATTAGAAGACCTATACTTGCCTTACAAAAAACGACGTAAAACAAAAGCCGATGTAGCCAAAGAAAACGGCTTAGAACCTCTTGCAAAACAGATAATGAGTCAGCGTGTGACCGACTTGGAACTATTAGCAGGGCGTTACCTTTCCGACAAAGTACCTACTGAAGAAGAAGCTTTACAAGGGGCTTCGGATATTATAGCTGAATGGATTAACGAGAATACGTTTATACGTCGCACTCTTCGCCGAATATTCCAGCGCAAAGCAATCATCAGTAGCGAAGTAGCCAAAGGTAAAAACGAAGAGGAAGAAGCTCAGAAATACGCTCAGTATTTCGATTGGGAAGAAGCCCTTAACAAAGCGCCCTCTCACCGTGTATTAGCAATGTTGCGTGCTGAAAAAGAAGGATTTGTAAAACTAAAAGTACAAGTAGATAGTGAAGAAACCTTACCTTTTATGGAAGAAAACATCATAAAGAGTAGGGGAGAAGTAGCCGATTTCTTGAAGAAAACGGTAAAAGACAGCTACAAACGCTTATTAGAGCCTTCTATTTCCAACGAAACACTACAAGAGGCAAAAGATAAAGCTGATGCGAAAGCTATCAGTGTGTTTGCCGAGAACCTCTCACAGTTGTTATTAGCGTCTCCTTTGGGTGAAAAGCGCATTTTGGCTATTGACCCAGGATATCGTACAGGTTGTAAGGTAGTGTGTTTAGATGAAAAAGGCGACCTTTTGCATCACGATGTTATCTACCCTCACGCTCCCCAAAATGATATGACTATGGCTACCAAAAAGCTCAGCACAATGGTCTCTCAATACAATATCCAAGCCATTAGTATAGGCAATGGTACTGCTTCTCGTGAAACAGAGTCGTTTGTAAGAAGTATCGCTTTCCCTAAAAAGGTAGAAGTATTTGTGGTGAGTGAAGCAGGAGCATCGGTCTATTCAGCTTCTAAAATAGCTCGCGATGAGTTCCCCGATTACGATGTAACTGTACGCGGGGCAGTATCTATAGGCAGGCGTCTTGCCGACCCATTAGCTGAATTAGTGAAGATAGACCCTAAGAGCATAGGAGTAGGTCAATACCAACACGATGTAAACCAGTCGTTATTGAAAGAGGAGCTCGATGCAACCGTAGTGCGTTGCGTGAACAAAGTAGGGGTAAACCTCAACACAGCAAGCAAATCACTACTCAGTTATGTATCAGGAATAGGAGAGAAGATGGCTGAAAACATAGTAGCTTACCGCTCGGCTAATGGTGCTTTTAGTAAGCGAGAAGACTTAAAAAAGGTACCTCGTTTGGGTGATAAAGCATACCAGCAGGCAGTAGCTTTCTTACGTGTACATAATAGTGAGAATCCGCTCGACAATTCAGCAGTACACCCCGAAGCCTATCCTATCATCAAACAAATGGCGAAGGACACGGGTATCTCAGTTGCACAACTTATAGGTAACAAGCAAGCTATTGCCTCTATTGATATTCAAAAGTACAAAACAGATAAGGTGGGTGAACTTTATTTGAAGGACGTATTAAAGGAATTAGAAAAACCAGGGCTCGACCCTCGTACTACTGCTAAAGCCTTTGCCTTCGACCCTAATGTAAAAACCTTTGATGATGTACGTATAGGAATGATATTGCCTGGTATAGTAAATAATATTACTGCCTTTGGTTGCTTTGTGGATATAGGTGTGAAAGAAAGTGGATTGGTACACATCTCTCAACTAAAAGAAGGTTATGTTTCTGATGTAAATGAAGTAGTTAAACTCCACCAACAAGTGCAAGTAAAAGTGATTGAAAAAGACGAAGTACGCAAACGTATTTCACTAAGTATGGTGTGGTAATGATTAACAAAGAGAACACTCACAATTTGCAGTAGATACAAACGCTATAAAGTAGCTCATCAAACACGGTTCGTATTATCAGAATAAAATAAGCCTGTATGAAAAACTTTTCATACAAGCTTATTTTAAGTTGCTATTCTGCTCTATATATGTTACTTTTCAGCTGAAAGAAGTGCGTCTAAACGGCGTAGTGTATCCTCTTTGCCAATCACTTCTATAATATCGAATACGTGAGGTCCTTTGAGTTCACCTACTAAGGCTAAACGCAATGGAGGCATCACTTGTCCGAAGCCTAAGCTTTTAGCTTCCATATATTGTTTTACTGCTTCTTCTAAAACTACTGAGGTAAAATTAGATGTGTTTTTAAGTACCTCACTTACTTCTTTTACGATTTCAGGAGTTTGCTCTTTCCATTGTTTTTTGAGTGCCTTTTCGTCGTACTGAGCAGGAGCTTCAAAAAAGAATTTGCTAAGTTCCCAAAAATCACTCACAAAGGTAGCACGCTCTTTGATAAGACCAACTACTTTCTCTATCGTAGCCATCGGAACTGTAACGCCTCTTTGGGTAAGGTCTTTTTGGAAAAGGATAGCTAATTCTGCATTAGGCTTCATTTGTAGGTATTGGTGGTTGAACCACTTTATCTTTTCAGGGTCAAAGCGAGCCCCTGCCTTATGTACTTTTTCCAAATCGAAGAGTTGCACGAGTTGCTCGATAGTGAAGATTTCTTCATCGGTACCAGGATTCCAACCCAAGAGTGCTAAAAAGTTGATAAGTGCTTCGGGGAAATACCCTTCTCCACTAAAACCTTTGAGGGTTTCGCCATTCTCTGTCCAATCCATTGGGAAGACAGGGAAGCCTAATTTGATACCGTCACGCTTGCTGAGCTTACCATTACCCACCGGTTTGAGGATAAGAGGTAAGTGTGCAAAAGCAGGGGCTTCCCAACCAAAAGCGCGATAGAGCAAAAGGTGCAATGCCATAGAAGGCAACCACTCTTCACCGCGTATCACGTGAGTGATTTCCATTAAGTGATCGTCTACGATATTTGCCAAGTGGTAAGTAGGCATTCCGTCGCTTTTAAAGAGCACTTTATCGTCTAAGGTACTCGTATCAATAGTTACTTCACCACGAATCATATCGTTCATTTTTAGCTGTTCGTTATGTGGCATTTTAAAGCGAATCACATACTCATCACCACGCTCTAAGCGTTGTTGTACTTCTTCTTTGCTAAGTGAAAGTGAGTTTTGCAATGCATTACGTGTAGCCCAATTGTATATAAAGGTCTCTCCTTTGGCTTCTGCTTCCTTGCGAGCTGTATCTAATGCCTCAGCAGTATCGAAAGCGTAGTATGCCCAACCGTTATCGATAAGGGTATCGGCATATTGTTTGTATAACGGTTTGCGCTCACTTTGGCGATAAGGGGCGTGTTTGCCTTCTTTGCCTACTCCCTCGTCGTAAGTAAGACCTAACCAATTGAGGGAATTTATGATGTACTGTTCTGCGCCTTCAACATAGCGATTTTGGTCGGTATCTTCTATGCGAAGTAAAAAATCACCGCCGTGCTTTTTGGCGAACAAATAATTAAATAGGGCGGTACGTACGCCTCCGATATGCAATGCTCCCGTAGGACTGGGAGCAAATCTAACTCTAACCATTTATTTTTATAATAATTTTAAATCTTTAATTACTTTGAAAGCTATATCGATGTGGTTTTCGGGGATTACGATAGTAAATTCGTTGGCGGTAGAAATCACCTCGTTCATATTCACTCCCTCCCAAGCCAAACGTTGAAATATAAAATAATAAATGCCCGATACTGAGACGTTTTCTTCCGGAAGTTTTACACTGATAGCTCCTAAATCGGTGAATTTGTGCAAAATGCGTTCCTTCTTAAAGATATTCTCAACAATAGACTCCATTGAGTTACTGACAATAATATTTGCTTCATTTACCCCACGAGTAGTAGCGTAGAAGATATCTCTATTATTTTTGATTTTATTGAGTAGCTGAGCCTGAGCATTCATAAAGGTTTCAGAGGTTAAGAAAGTATAGTCGGTTAAATTTGAACGAACAATAATATCACCTATATTCTTCAATACTTTTACAATACGATGAGTAGAGCGAAACTCCATATCTACTGAAAGACGTTTGAGAGCCATAACAATAGCCCCATTGCGCACTTCACGCTGAGTAGTTTCAGCTTGTATATCCTTACGTATGATACGAGCCAAAGAAGTAAGGTTAATAATCCCTTCTGAAAGAGCGGTTTGTAAGAAAGGTTTTGATTTGATATAGTGCTCGACGGCTGATGCTATTGTTTTCATTTGTATTGGATATTATAAATTTATTAAAAAGTAATTGGGGGCATAAATCATTAAAAAGGATAAAAAGCGTCTTCTATGTAGTTTAAGCTAAATTCTGCATTGTTTTTTACGATGGATATAATATCGAATTGTATTTCTACATCTAAGTCTTTTTTCTTTATATAAAAATCGGTAGCTTTCACTAATAGTTCTATCTTTTGCTGATTTACAAAGCTCTCGGGTTCACCATAAGCACTTGAACTACGTGTTTTTACTTCTGTGATATGCAAAATATTACCTTTTTGCGAAATGATATCAATCTCGGCGTGCCCAAACCTAAAATTGCGTTCTAAAATAGTATGACCATTTTCTATTAGGAAGTTTACGGCATCTTGTTCTCCTTCATTTCCTAAATCGTTGTGCATTGCCATAATAAGCGTTGGTTTTATAATTTAACGCCAAAAGTACAAAATATTAATAAATGTAACAAAAAAATATTAGTTTTTTTTCATTTCTATAAGTTGAGAGGGACTAAGCTATTTGATATCACAATACTAATTATATAGGTAAAAGGTAAAAGGTAAAACAATGCGAGGTCGTAGCACGACAGGCAGATAGTGTGAGCCGCACAGGCAGTCGTAGCACGACGGGCAAATAAACAAAAGACGGTGCGAGCCGCACGAGCAGATAAACAAAAGATAAACAAAGACGAACAAAGAACGAACAAAGAACGAACAAAGAACGAACAAAGAACGAACAAAGAACGAACAAAGAACGAACAAAGAACGAACAAAGAACGAACAAAGAACGGTGCGAGTTACACGGGCAGATAAAGAAAAAACGAACGGTGGTTAAAGGAATAGCGGAGGTAAGGTGGGTAAATTAGGGTAGAAAAAAAGCCCGTAATACGCAGTATTACGGGCTTTTTTAATTTAATTAATTATGAACACAAATTTTATTCCTGAGTATTTAAAGGTTCATTATCATTAGTAGGAGCTTCTTCAGTGCTCTCATCGTCATCTTCTTTCATTACCTTAGTAACGGCGGCAATAGAGTCTTTACCTTTGATATTGATGAGTTTTACGCCTTGAGTAGCACGTCCTAAAATACGAAGGGTATCGATTGATAAACGAATAGCAATACCTGATTTATTGATAATCATCAAATCTTCACCTTCTAAAACGCTTTTAATGGCTACTAACTGACCTGTTTTCTCGGTAATAGAAATGGTTTTTACCCCTTTACCACCACGGTTAGTAATACGATATACGGCTTCGTGTGTTTCGGGGTCATCAATATAGGAACGTTTACCATAACCGTTTTCTGATACTACCAATACAGTCTCTTCGCGTGGGTTTTCAATAGCAATCATACCTACTACCTCATCGTTTTCAGTATCTAAGTCGATACCACGAACCCCTTGCGAATTACGCCCTACGGAACGCACTTTCTCTTCGGCAAAACGAATCGCACGACCTGATTTCACGGCTAACATCAACTGGCTACTACCAGAGGTAAGTTTTGCTTCGATAAGTTCGTCACCTTCTTTAATAGTGATGGCATTGATACCATTCTGGCGTGGACGAGAGTATTCTTTGAGAAGCGTTTTCTTAACAATACCCTTTTTAGTAGCCATAATAAGGTAATTGTTGCTGATGTAGTCTTCATCTTTGAGGTTTTGTACACTCACGAAAGCCTTAATCTTATCATCGGATTCGATATTGATAAGGTTTTGTATAGCACGACCTTTGGCAGTTTTGCTACCTTCTGGTATTTCGTATACACGCATCCAGAAACACTTACCTTTTTGAGTAAAGAATAATAAATATTGGTGATTAGAACTTACAAAGAGGTGTTCTAAGAAATCTTGGTCGCGTGTGGTAGAGGCTTTTTGTCCTACACCGCCACGGCTTTGGGTCTTATATTCACTAAGCTGAGTGCGTTTGATATAGCCTGCGTGTGAAATGGTAATTACCATTTTATCATCAGGAATCATATCTTCTACACTGAATTCGCCCCCTGCGTATTCAATAGTAGAACGACGCTCATCGCCATACTTCTCTTTTATTTCTAGTAGTTCTTCCTTAATAATTTCGGTACGACGTTCTTTGCGAGCTAAGATATCTTCTAAATTGCGTATTTCAGCCAGCTTTTCTTCGTATTCTTCTTTTGTTTGTTGGATAAGAACCTTATTGATACGACGTAGTGCTAACGCCAAGATAGCTTCGGCTTGTACATCGGTAAGGTCGAATTCGGCAATTAAATCTTCTTTAGGTTTATCGTGGAAACGGATAATCTCAATAGCTTTACCCATAGTGTCCTCGGTTGCCATCACCTTCATATACCCTTCTAAAATATGAATACGCTCTTTGGCTTTGCGAAGTTCATAGTCGGTACGCCTATACACTACGTCATAACGGTGTTCTACGAAGTGAAAAATAAGGTCTTTAAGGTTTAACAACTGAGGGCGCCCTTTTACTAAGGCGATGTTATTAACACTAAATGAGGTTTGTAGCTCGGTATGCTTAAAGAGATTGTTGAGCACTACATTAGGCACTGCATCGCGTTTGAGAATATAAACGATACGTATTTTACCACGAGCTGATTCATCGCGTACATCGGTGATACCCTCTAACCTACCTTCTTTTACGAGGTCAGATGTTTTTTTCAAAAGGACAGATGTATCGACTTGATAAGGGACTTCGGTTACTACAATACAATCTTTACCTTTTATTTCTTGAAACTCAGCTTTGGCACGAATAATTACTCGTCCGCGTCCTGTTTTGAAGGCTTCTTTTACGCCTTCATAGCCATAGATAATACCTCCCGTAGGAAAATCAGGAGCTTTGATGTATTTAATGAGTTCATCGATTTCAATATCGTTATTGTCGATATAAGCAATAGTTCCATCGATAACTTCATTAAGGTTATGAGGAGCCATATTAGTAGCCATACCTACTGCGATACCTGCTGAACCGTTCACCAGTAGGTTAGGGATGCGTGTAGGGAGTACGATAGGCTCTTCACGAGAGTCGTCATAAGTAAGTTGGTGGTCAACTGTCTCCTTGTCGATATCTGAGAGCATTTCTTCGGAGAATTTACGCATACGGGCTTCGGTATAACGCATTGCGGCAGGGGGGTCACCACCCATTGAACCGAAGTTACCTTGTCCGTCTACAAGCATATAGCGTAAACTCCAATATTGTGCCATACGCACCATAGTATCGTAAACAGCTGTATCGCCGTGAGGGTGGTATTTACCGAGAACCTCACCCACAATAGCAGCCGACTTTTTATAAGGGCGATTGCTGAGCACTCCCATATCGTACATACCGTAAAGTACACGGCGGTGTACAGGTTTCAAACCATCACGAACATCGGGCAATGCACGTGAAACGATTACCGACATCGAATAATCGATATAGGCAGATTTCATTTCATCGCTGATGTCTACAGGAATCAGTTTTTCTCCTTCTGTCATAATATATTAATAGGTATCTGTTATATAAATTAGCGTGCTAAGATACAACCTTTTTTTATATTGGCAATAAAAAAATGTTTGTTTTTTCATCATTAAACTGTAAGTGTTTGATAGTAAGTGTAAAAATAACTTATAAAAAATTAATAGAAAAGAAGAAAAATAGTGCTATAGATTAAGTAAAAGAGCCTCTGATAGGTGAAAATGCGGTGTTATTATCTATGAAATTGTATTTTAAAGTGATTAACCTTATATCATTCATATAAACAAGTTATATGGTGATAAAAATGAATTTATTTGCTACATTTATTGGTATTCATTATTAATTTATTACTTTTGCACTTCAAATTGTTATAAGATGCAAATATCAATCGTTATACCGCTTCTCAACGAACAAGAATCGCTACCTGAACTTTATCAGTGGCTACACAAAGTACTCACTGAACACCGTTATTCTTATGAAATTATCTTTGTAGACGATGGTAGTACTGATAATTCTTGGCAGGTAATCAAAGAGTTATCGGGTAAAGATACTAATGTACAGGGTATTCGTTTTTTGCGTAATTACGGCAAATCACAAGCACTGCACGCAGGATTCAAACAAGCACAAGGTGAAGTGGTGATTACTATGGACGCCGACCTGCAAGACAGTCCAGATGAGATACCTGCTCTTTATAATATGATTACCCAAGAGGGGTATGACCTTGTATCGGGTTGGAAGAAAAAACGTTACGATTCGGTATTGGCAAAAAATCTACCTTCTAAACTCTTCAACTGGGCAGCGCGCAAAACCTCAGGTCTCACCCTCCACGATTTCAATTGCGGACTTAAAGCCTACAAACAAGAGGTTGTAAAGAATGTTGAAGTATCAGGTGAGATGCATCGCTATATTCCTGTATTGGCAAAGAACGCTGGTTTCAACCGCATTACCGAGAAAGTTGTACAACACCAAGCCCGCAAATACGGTGTGACTAAATTCGGTATGAATAGGTTTATCAATGGTTTTTTAGACCTTATCACCATTAGTTTTCTATCCCATTTCGGTAAACGCCCGATGCACTTCTTTGGAGCATTGGGAGTACTGATGTTTTTTATAGGTTTTTTGTTTTCGGCTTACCTTGGTATTGATAAATTATTTATCAATCCACACGGTCGCCTTATTGCTGATAGACCTCAGTTTTACCTTGCCCTTACCACTATGATTATCGGCACACAACTATTTATTGCAGGCTTTCTGGGAGAAATTATTTTAAAGACTAAAAGTAACGAAGAGAGATATAAAATTAGGGAATTAACAAATTAGTAAATTAGCAAATTAGTAGATAATATAACAGTAATGGAACATCAATTAAAAATATTTAATTCCTTAACAGGAGAAAAAGAAGTGTTTGTACCCTTACACGAAAACAATGTAGGAATGTACGTATGTGGCCCTACTGTATACAGCAATGTGCATTTAGGCAATGTGCGCACCTTTATGTCGTTTGATTTTGTGTATCGTGCGCTTAAATTCTTAGGTTACAAAGTGCGCTATGTACGCAATATTACCGATGCAGGTCACCTTACCGATGACGGTGATGTGAACAACGACCGCTTTGTAAAACAATCACGTCTCGAAAAACTCGAACCTATGGAAATTGTACAGAAATACACTGTAGATTTTCACAAAGTATTAGAAATATTTAACTTACTGCCTCCTACTATTGAGCCTACCGCTACAGGGCATATATTGGAGCAAATACAGCTTACCGAAAAACTCTTAAAAGACGGATTCGCTTATGAAAGCAATGGTTCTGTGTACTTCGATGTACTTGAATACAACAAACGCGGACTCAATTATGGGGAGCTCTCTCGACGCAATATAGAAGAACTCTTTGCCAATACTCGTGATTTAGATGGGCAAGGCGAAAAACGCAATCCTCAGGACTTTGCGCTCTGGAAGAAAGCTTCTCCTGCCCACATTATGCGTTGGGCATCACCTTGGGGCGACGGCTTTCCAGGTTGGCACTTAGAATGTACGGTGATGAGTACCAAATACCTCGGTAACCAATTTGACATTCACGGAGGCGGTATGGACTTAAAGTTCCCGCACCACGAATGTGAAATTGCACAAGGTAAAGCGGGTCACGGAGAAAGTCCCGTACGATACTGGATGCACGCTAATATGCTCACAATGAACGGGCAACGTATGAGTAAATCTACTGGTAACTATATATTGCCTATGGAACTCATCAGCGGAGAGAATACTTTTTTTGAGAAACCTTTTGCTCCTGCTGTTATTCGCTTTTGCTTTATGCAAGCACACTATCGTAGTGTACTTGACATTTCTAACGAAGCAATGCTCGCTGCCGAAAAAGGCTTTAACAGACTTATGGAAGCGATGAAGATATTAAATGAACTTACTACTGATACAGAGCTCCCAACTTCGCTCCCTATAGCCGAATGGAAACAAAAATGCTATGATGCACTGTTAGACGATTTCAATTCACCTATACTCATAGCTCATCTCTTTGAAGCTGTAAAGTGGATATTTCAAGTAAAAAATGATGAAGAGAGAATTTCGGTAACAGAGCTCAAGGAGTTGAAAGGACTGATGAATGCTTTTGTTTTTGATGTATTGGGGTTACAAAGTGAGCAACAAACGGTTAATAACAGTGACAAACTCGACGGCGTGCTCCAGTTGCTTATCAATATGCGAATGGAAGCTCGTGCCAATAAAGATTGGGCACTTTCCGACAAGATTAGAGATGAACTCCTTGCATTGGGTATTCAGCTCAAAGACAGTAAGGAAGGAACGAGTTATAGTGTAATTTAAAATAACTGTTGCGGTTGAAAACAATGAACTCAGTAGTAGCTCTAAAGTTTAAAAGTAAATTACATTCAAATAGGAGCTAAAGAGAAAGATATGGAATATAAATATGAAGTAACATTATCTTTTGCAGGAGAAGATAGAGAATATGTAGAAGAAGTTGCGAAAGTTTTAAAAGAAAACAATTTATCTGTTTTTTATGATAAATTTGAAGAGGTAAATTTATGGGGAGAGGACTTAGCTATTTATTTTGAGAGACTTTTTCAAAGAGAATCTAAATATGTAGTTATTTTTATTTCTCAGTATTATCGGCATAAAGAATGGACTAATTATGAGGTTAAAAATGCTTTTTCAAGACAAATAAATGATAAAACAGAAGGATATATTCTCCCTGTAAGATTTGATGACACACAATTAGAAGGACTTAGAAATACAATTGGATATTTAGATGCAAGAAAATTATCTCCAATAAAATTAGCACAAAAGATTTTAGAAAAAGTAAGACGGAAGCATATAACTTCTAGCACTAATAACGAAACAAATAAAGAGAATGAAAAATCTAAAGAACATCATCTGTATAGCACTATTAGCTCAGAGAATGTAGAGATTCGCCTTTATGGTGATTATTAGGTGTTTAATAATTTAATTTATGAACCAAATTATCTATGCTTTAAATTCTTAGAATGCTGTATAAAAAGATACTATAAAGAAATGTTAAATTTATTTGTGTAATTTATAAAAAAGAAATACTTTTGCAGGGTCAAAACTGAAATTATAATAATTATTCATTAACAAAAATGAGAACACATATCAGAAAAGAAGTTTCATCAATTGCTCATCAGCCTGCTGGCTCCGTTGAAGAAACTCGTTTCGAGAAAATCTACAACGTTGTTTTCTCGAACTCAGTAACCGCTTCAATTAGTGTCGCACACGAAATCGCCGACCTTATCAAAAAGAAACAAGCCGAAGGCAAAAAATGCATATTAGGCTTAGCCACTGGCTCCTCTCCAGTAAAAGTTTACGACGAACTCGTGCGTATGCACAAAGAAGAAGGTCTTAGCTTCAAAAACGTAATTACCTTCAACTTAGACGAGTATTATCCAATGGAAAAACAGGATATACAAAGTTATTGGTACTTTATGCACGAGCACCTCTTCAACCATATTGATATTCCTAAGGAAAATATCAATATCCCTGACGGAACAGTACCTCACGACGGATTAGAAGCTTATTGTGCTAATTACGACAAAAAAATCGAAGAATGTGGCGGACTCGATTTCCAACTCCTTGGTATCGGTCGCACCGGTCATATCGGCTTCAACGAACCTGGTTCTAACCGCAATTCTGGTACCCGCATCATCACTCTCGACCACATCACCCGTTCCGATGCTGCCGAAACCTTCCACGGTATCGACAATGTGCCTCGTCAAGCCATTACAATGGGTATCCGCACCGTGTTAAAAGCTCACCGCATCGTATTGCTCGCTTGGGGTAGCAGCAAAGCCTCTATCGTAGCCAAAGCTGTAGAAGGCGATATCACTGCCGAAGTACCTTCAAGCTATCTTCAACTTCACGAAAACACTACTTTTGTATTAGACGAAGAGGCTTCTGCCGATCTTACTCGTATTAAAACCCCTTGGCTCGTTACCGATGTACAATGGAATGAAGATCTCAAAGCTAAAGCTATTGTTTGGCTTTGCGAACATCTTAATAAAACAATCCTCAAACTCACCGATTCCGATTACAACGAGTACGGTATGTCAAAACTCTTGGCTGAATCAGGTCCTGCTTACGATTTGAACATCGCTATGTTCAACCGATTGCAACACACCATTACCGGCTGGCCAGGAGGTAAACCTAATGCCGATGATACCAACCGCCCTGAACGCGAACATCCTCACAAAAAACGCGTGATTATCTTCAGCCCTCACCCCGATGACGACGTGATTTCTATGGGAGGTACTTTCGACCGCTTAGTTTCTCAAGGTCACGAAGTACACATAGCTTACCAAACTTCCGGTAACTTTGCCGTATCCGACCACGAAGCGCTTAAATTCGCCGAAGTATTCAAAGATATAGCTAAAGAAAACAAAACCGAAGTAGCCGTAATCAACGAGATTATTAGCAACATCACCAACAAAAAATCTAACGAAATCGATAGTCTCCTCGTGCGCCAACTCAAAGGTAATATCCGTCGCCACGAATCGTTGGCTGCTACACGTTATGAAGGAGTCCCTGATAACCAAGTACACTTCCTCAACTTGCCTTTCTACGAAACAGGGGGTGTGAAAAAGAACCCTATAGGTGAAGCCGATATCAAAATCATTATGGATTTGATTGAAGAAGTAAAACCTCACCAAATCTATGCTGCTGGTGACCTCGCCGACCCTCACGGTACTCACAAAGTATGTCTTGATGCTATCTTTGCTGCTTTGAAGAATTTGAAACACAAAGATTATATGAAAGACTGCTGGGTATGGTTGTACCGCGGCGCTTGGCACGAATGGGATATCCACGAAATAGAAATGGCTGTACCTATGAGCCCTGCACAAGTACTCAAAAAACGTCAAGCCATCTTCTTCCACCAATCTCAAAAAGACGGTGCTATGTTCCAAGGAGACGACTTGCGTGAGTTCTGGCAACGCGCCGAAGCTCGTAACAGCGAAACCGCTCGTCGTTACCGCAATTTAGGCTTTGCTGACTATGCCGCTATCGAGGCTTTCAAACGTTACTTCTTCTAAGAATTTGATAGGTTTTTATTATAGAAGTAACTTTTCTATAAAGTTTTAAAAGATTGTTTATCAATCTAAAAAAATAATGAGGTTATCTATTATTAGATAGCCTCATTTTATTTAGTGTTTTACCACGAATATTGTCCATTATGTTTTGATAGAATAAACCTTTTGGTTTTTCAGAATCTAATGCTTTTTTGTCTTTGTTCGTTTATCCTATAAACTTTCTATAAGCTAACCCTATTTTTACCATTAATCATCCGACTATTATCATTGCAACAAACTAATAAATGTAGTTAAAATAAAAGCATTAATGAAGTCGATAAAGAAAGCTCCTACCATTGGCACTATCAAGAAGGCTTTGTGTGAAGGTCCAAAACGCTCGGTTACCGACTGCATATTGGCGACTGCCGTAGGGGTGGCACCCATACCAAAACCGCAGTGTCCTGCTGAGAGTACAGCAGCATCGTAGTTGCTACCCATCAGGCGAAAGGTAACAAAATAGGCATAAGAGCACATCACAAAGGTTTGCACTGCCAAAATAATGAGCATCGGGAGGGCTAAATCAAGCAATTGCCAGAGTTTGAGGTTTAAGAGGGCAATGCCTAAAAACAAACTCAGAGAAGCGTTGCCAAACACATCGATAGCGCGGTCGAACATATTTACACTGAAGCCTCTGGTGAGCACATTGCGCAAGAGTACCCCAAAGAACAATGCCCATACAAACTGAGGAATAGTGAATCTCTCTGGGAAAAAGGCAGTTACTGTGGGTGATACCATTATAGCTGAAAACGATAGGCAAGCGGCAAATAGTGCCATAGTTTCTATCGCTGATTTAGAAGTGATGAGGCGTTGTTTAATTGCATTTTCAAAAACTTCTACTACGTTATCGGCTACGGTGTCAGTACTTTGTTTTTCAGTAATAGGCTTTTTTCCTATATTGTTCACTAACTTGTGCGCTATGGGACCACCAATAAGTCCGCCGAGTACCAACCCGAAGGTAGCCGAAGCCATTCCCAGGTCAGTAGCTCCCTTTATACCGTAGTCGGTTTCTAATATTTTACCCCAAGCACCTGCCGTTCCGTGTCCGCCTGTAAGTGTGATAGAGCCCGTGATGAGTCCCATAACAGGGTTTTGCCCCAAAGCACTTGCTAAGCCCACCCCCACAGAGTTCTGTACTACAATAAATAGGGCGACCACCCCTAGGAAAATAATCAGCCCTCTACCACCAGCTTTTAGTCGAGAAAAATCGGCACTCAAACCTATGGACGAAAAGAAAAATAGCATAAAAGCATCTTGCAAGCTGGTATTGAACTCTAAGGAAATGCCCGTGGCAGTATACAGCAGATAGATAAATACTGCTGCTAACAATCCGCCCGCTACAGGTTCGGGTATATTGAAGTTTCTTAAAAATTTAATCTTATGCACTAATAGTCGCCCTACGAGCAACACTATCGTAGCGACTATCAGGGTGTAATAAGGGTCGATGATAATGGTTTTCATATCCATAATAAGCGAGATATAGATTTAATGAGGGGCTAAAAGTACAAAAGATTATTTTACTGAAGAAATAAATAAACAAAAAAAACTGTAAGTAATGAATGTTTACTATCTTTACTCTTAATTTAAAACGATAGCTTGTGATAGAACTAATTAGTTTTCTTCTTATACTTATAGAGGCGTTTCTGCTATTCATTTATTTTGTTTATGTAGAAATAGAAAGTTTTGTTAGCAAGAAAAGATAAAAAGTATTACTTTTGTCGCTCAAAAAGAATAACACTCATTTACCGATGAAAAAATATATTGATACAGGAAAAAAAGACACCCGAAGTGGTTTCGGGGCAGGACTTGCTGAGTTAGGACGTAAGAACCCTAATGTAGTTGCTCTTTGTGCCGATTTGATTGGCTCATTGAAGATGGAAAAATTTATCGAGGAGAACCCTACGCGCTTCTTTCAAATAGGTATTGCTGAGGCAAATATGATGGGTATTGCTGCTGGGCTTGCTATTGGGGGTAAAATACCTTTTACAGGCACCTTTGCAGCTTTCTCTACAGGGCGTGTGTATGACCAAATACGCCAGTCGATAGCTTATTCAAATAAAAACGTAAAAATTTGTGCCTCTCACGCTGGGCTTACTCTCGGAGAAGATGGAGCTACCCATCAAATATTAGAAGATATTGGTTTGATGAAAATGCTTCCTAATATGGTAGTTATCAATCCTTGTGATTACAATCAAACGAAAGCTGCTACTATTGCCATTGCTGATTATGTAGGTCCTGTTTACCTGCGTTTCGGTCGTCCTACGGTAGCAAATTTTACTCCTGAAGACCAAACCTTTGAAATAGGAAAAGGTATTTTGTTAAACGAAGGGAAGGACGTTACTATTATCGCTACAGGGCATTTGGTATGGGAAGCTCTTTTGGCTTGTGAGGAATTGGAGCAAAAAGGTATTTCAGCAGAAGTTATCGATATCCACACTATTAAACCGTTAGACGAAGAGCTTATTCTTACTTCAGTAAAGAAAACTAAAGCAGTAGTAACTTGTGAAGAGCATAATTACTATGGTGGATTAGGTGAGAGCATAGCTCGTGTGCTTACACAGCGTTATCCTGTTCCACAGGAATTTGTGGCTGTAAACGACACCTTTGGTGAAAGTGGAACTCCTGCTCAGCTAATGCAAAAGTACGGTTTAGATAAAGAAGGTATTTTGAAAGCTGTTGAGAAAGTACTCAAAAGAAAAACTACCCATTAAGGAAAGATGAAATAACTACTATTTTATTTGTAAAACAGATAAAAAGCAAATTGTTTATGATAGATTATTTACAAACCAAGAATCCTTATTTTAATACCTCTGGACTTACCTCATCAGAGGCTAACTATGTGTGTGAACGTATCAAAGAACGACTCAAACCCATTCAAGACCTTGTTAATACTATTGAAACTCATACTTCCAGTATTGATGGGGAGCCTTTGGATAACTTTGTGAAAGTAGATGATATCGGAGGTAAGCTCACTGAAATAGGGTCGCTATATGCAATCTCAGCTTATTTGCGTACGGCAATTAAGGAAAAGGAAGCCCGATTAGATACGCTAACAAAAAAGCTAACTAATATACAGCTTGAAGCAGAAGCTGAAGTAAAACCAATTGACTATGAACAGCTCAATCGCCTTAAAGAGGTTACCATAGAGGATTACCTCAAAACTTTATCACTTGAAGAGGTAGTACGATATAAGGAGGCTGAAGCTAAAGCTGCCCACATCGGGAAGTATATTCATAATTTTGATGAGGTGCGCACAAATCTCAGTAAGAAAGAACTTATTACCTTAAAGCAAGTAGGTGAGCAGGTATTTAAAGTAAAGAATGTACCTCTGTATGACCTCGCTGAGCTACAAAAACTGCAAGAACAGCTATTAGCTCAGCATCGTGAGGTTGAAAGTGAAGTAAACTTTTATAAGGCTCAGTTCCGTACGTTCCAGAATAACGCTCAATTGCAATATGAACAAGAACTTCAAAGGTTGCAACAAGAACGTCAGAAAAAGGTAACTGCTCTGGTAGTAGAAAGAACAGCCGAATTGATGAAAATAAAGGAAACGGTTGCAGGTTTTAGAATCGTAGTGCCTAACAGTTATAAAAATACTATTGAGCACCTTTTAAAAAAATAGGGTTTGGTGCGGTGTAAAATAGTTGACCTATAACAGATTTACATCATACCAATTTAGAAAGCTACAAAACGGATTTTTCATAAGATAGCAAACACACTCATTGACATTTCGCTCTATACCCAAACAGTTTTTAATAAGGGGAATGTGTGTTACTCCCGCTGATGTTTATCACATCATAATTAAAACTTTGCTATAGTCTTTGCCTTTGTGGGTATAGAGGTCTTGAACTTAAACATTGCCATCGACTGCGTTCCGTTTTGTAGCTTTCACTTTTATAAAAGGATAATAAGTAGCTTATGTTCTGATAAAACCATATAATTCACAATACAATATGATAGAAGTAACACAACAAAAGATTGAAGAACTCGCTCCTAATGCCGAAGCAGCTAAAAAAGGGCGAGATTTACAAAAGAAAGGAAAATTTACTAATCTAAAAATCAATGCTGAAAAGAACCTTATATGGGGTGAATGTGCAGGAAGTGGTAAAAATCCTTATTATTGCTCAGCTGACTATATAGATAGCCATAACCCAGTGTTTCGTTGCAATTGCCCTAGCCGTCAGTTTCCTTGCAAACACGCTATTGGTTTATTGTATTGCTTTGAGGCAGATAAGAGTCAATTTAGTGAAGGTGAGGTGCCAGAAGATATTACTACTAAGCGTGAAAAGATAGAGAAAAGACAGGAAAAGAAAACTCAAGAAAAAGAGTCTATCAAAGAGAAAGCTGAGAAACCTAAGAAGGTAAATAAAGTGGCTTTTGTTAAGAAAATAGACACTCAGCTTATAGGTATTGATACAGCTCAGAAACTTTTGCGCGATATAGTCAGTACAGGACTTTCTTCAATAGATGCAAAATTACGCGCCACCCTTAGAACTCAAATAAAAGAATTAGGCAACTACTATATAGGCGGTATACAAACGGCTTTCAATAACCTGCTTTTGTCACTTGAAGAAGTAGAAGAGGAAGAATATACAGAGGTAGTAAATAACTTAAATTATCTTTCAGCTTTACTGAAAAAAGCCTCTGAATATCTAAGAGCCCGCAAAGAGGATCCAGAAGGGTTACCTGAACTATCCTCAGCTATTGAAGAGCAAATAGGCTATGTATGGAAGTTAGTAGAGCTAATGCAATATGGACTTTATGAGGAAAATGCAAGCCTTGTACAGCTTTCGTTCAACAGTTATGACAATGAAGCGCGCAAAGAATATGTAGACGAAGGATTATGGCTTAACCTAACTACAGGCAAGATATTCAAGACGATGAATTATCGTCCTTACAAGGCAGCAAAGTACATCAAGGAAGAGAACACTATGTTTGGTGTTTTACAACTGAAAGACTTATATATTTACCCTGGCGATACCAATCCTCGTATTCGTTGGGAAGCTGACAGTATAACGGAACGTCCTCTACAAAAAACAGACCTTACTACCATTAAGCAATGGGCATCGACTCAGTTTGCTGATACTATCAAGAGTGTAAAGAACACTATAAAAAATCCACTGATGGACAAGCATCCAGTAGTACTTTTGGCACTGCATAAAGCTTATAGAGTAGGGGAGGATTTGGTTGTAGAAGATGCCAATGGTTTTGCTATCACCTTGAAAGATATAGGAGAAGGGGCTGTATCGCCAACGGGCAATCTGAAAGCTTTTTTGCCCTCCAACGCCGAAGGGCTCACCCTCACAGCAATGATGCATAATGATGTAGCTAGTGGACTTTTGTCTGCTCAGCCAATGTCGCTCATTACCCCTGATAAAATTATCCGTTTATTATATTAGCATATTAGATATGAAACCTTTATACGATTTACAACAAGAACTTAACCGCCTGTTTATAGCAGGAAGTAAGTTTGCTAAAAATGACCCTCGCTTGCAGAAGTACATTCCTATACTGAAGAAATTGGGAGAAAAGGCTCCGGTATTTAATAAATTAGCCCAAGAAATAGAAGCATTGCTACAAGTTGAAAGCCAGCAATCTGCCGAAAAGCTATTAAATGTTTCTACTTTGCTCTATTCGGTGCTCTATACACAAGGCGTTACTATACAAGCAGAAGCTACCAAAGCCCTACAAGAACCCAATGTATCTATAGCCGATGTAAATACAACCTATTCGTATTTACAACTGAAACCTGTATTGCAAGCTCTTACCCATAGTAACTCAGGACGTTTAGAAGTACTTAAAGACGCTTTTGAACGTGGTATATTTAAAGATTCTCGTACCTTTGGTTATTTGAGCTATGCCTTGGCTGATAAGTATACTGAACTCGCCGATTATGTACTCCAAACTATTATTCCCACTTGTGGTCAAGCAATGCTCCCTTTCCTGCTATCGGATTTTCGTTTAGAGGATAGGACTGAAAACGTACGCCGTTTGCGATTATTATACCAGCTAAAGTATACCGAAACCGATAGCTTGATAGATAAAGTATTTGCTGAGGACTTGCCAAATCTTCAAGCTGAAGCCATTGATATTTTGGCTGAGAAGAAAAATGAAAAGACAGAAGACTTTATCATCAGTTTAGCAAGCGATAAGAATAAAGTGGTACGAGGAGCAGCTTATAAGGCATTGGCTAAACTCGGTACGAAACGCAGTATTGATAAGCTTTACGAATTGTACAGCACTAACAAACAGAGAGGAAATGCGGAACTCTTAGCAAATGCTATTGCTACAGTTCCGCTACCCTCGCACTATCAACCATTCGTTCAAAAAGTACGTGAACGTTTTGAAGCATTACTTGCAATGGATGAAACTGATGAGAAAGCAGTAGTAGCCGTATTTGACCGATTGCCTATAGAGTTAGAAGTGTTAAAGTACAAAGATTATCCTGAGACTTATGTACTTTTGGGAGATATTTTGAGCAATAAGCAATTTAACACGATGGCAAAGAAGCGTTCGGCAAGCAATTACTTCATTTCTCCTAGTTTAAATGAAGTACTGAATACTTTCGATAATAACAAGGTTTTAGCTTTCTACGAACAACACGCTACTGATATTTTTACGAATACTTGGACATCAGTACTTGCTACGGACTATTTCTATCGGACTTTAGATAGCAAGGGACACTTTAGCAAGGAGAAAATATACGAGGTTTTTGCTCCACAGTTTAATAAAGCTATCATAGCAGATAATATAATAGAAGCGCTAGCAGGTACAGCTTATAGCTATAACAACTATGGTGAGAGGTATTTTGATAGAGAGGCTCTTACAAAAGAAGAGCTAGATCCTCGTTGGGCTGATTTGCTTTGCAATTATTTGGCAAGTTTAAAAGAAGACACCACCTACAATATAGATGCACTCGATATTCTCGACCGTATAGAAGAAGATAGTGAACGTGTAAATTACCTAATTACTAAAGCTCTTGTTAAAAAAACAGCGTACGCCATAGAACGAATCTACCGCTTAATCATAAAGCGCAATATACCAAACAAGTTTGATGTGCTATATGAGTCGTTGGCAAAATTGCCTAAGAACAATCAGTATTACTATCGCAATATAGTAGAAGATAAAGAGTTTTGGAAGCTTTTTCCCAAAGAATACGCTTCGAAATTCCGTGAATTACACGAAAAAACAAAATTCGATATCTTTACAGAAATAGCAGAAGAGATAGAAAGAGGATAACAAAAAGGGTGTGATAAAAACACAAATGAATGATTAATGGTTAATGATTAATGGTTAATGGTTAGTGATTAGTAGTGAATTAGAAAGATTTTTATGCAAAGCTTATAAGATAGACGGTGCGAGTTACACGGTCAGTCGTAGCACGACAGGCAGATAATGAAATGACGAACAAATGACGAACAAATGACGAACAAATGACGAACAAATGACGAACAAATGACGGTGCGAGCCGCACGGGCAGATAAATAAATGACGAAGGAAAGACAAACAAATGACGGTGCGAGCCGCACAGGCAGATAAATAAATGACGAAGGAAAGACAAACAAATGACGGTGCGAGCCGCACGGGCAAACGAACATATGATGAACAATAAATATATCTAAGATCAACTTAGACTCTATCTAAGATGAAATTTAGTTATTATTTTAGTTATATATAATTTTCTTTAATTGAAAAGTTGTATCTTTGCTAAAACTTTAAATGAAATGAGAACACTCTTTTTACTTGCTTCAACACTCCTTTTTCTCACAGTTGAAGCACAACGCCCTAATATAGTAGTTTTTATAGTAGACGATATGGGATGGGAAGACACTTCTTTGCCTTTTTGGAGTGAACGTGTTCCTAATAACGATATTTATCACACGCCTAATATGGAGCGATTGGCTTCGCGAGGGGTGCAGCTTACGCAAGGTTATGCGGCGTCAATTTGTTCGCCCAGCAGAGTGAGTTTGCTTACCGGTAGCAATGCGGCGCGTCACCGTGTTACTAACTGGACGTTGCACTACAATACCCCTACCGATGTGGAAGATACCGTGCTCACACCACCCGATTGGAATGTGAATGGTATTTCACCCATACCTAATGTACCTCACGCTTATTATGCTAAAACGCTTCCTCAGTTATTAAAAGAAGCTGGTTACTACACTATTTGCATAGGAAAAGCACACTTTGGGGCAACTCAAACCTTAGGGGCTAATCCGTTGAATTTAGGATTTGAGAAGAATATTGCAGGGCACGCAGGAGGAGGACCTGCAAGCTATTCAGGGCTTACTAATTTTGGTAATCGTACTGATGGACAACCTTCGTCGGCTTTTGCGATTCCTGACCTCGAAAAATATTGGGGGAAAGATATTTCGGTAACTGAAGCACTTACGTTAGAAGCACTTGAAACATTAGATAACCGACCTAAAGACCGTCCGTTTTTTCTCTATCTCTCACATTATGCAGTGCATATTCCTATTGAGGAAGATAAGCGTTTCAGTGCTAAATATCAGCATTTAAACCCTATTGAAACACGTTATGCCTCGATGATAGAAGCTATGGACAAGAGTTTGGGTGATGTGTTGGATTACCTCAAAGCACATCAGTTAGAAAATGATACTTTTATTTTGTTTCTATCGGACAACGGAGGGCTGAGTGCCGTAGGTCGTGGTGGGAAGCCTAATACACATAATTATCCGCTACAAGCAGGTAAAGGCTCGGCTTATGAAGGAGGTGTGCGTATTCCTATGATAGCCTCTTGGCAAGGGCAACTACCCACAAATAAGCGCACGGAGCAACCTCTAATTATAGAAGATGTATTTCCGACGCTTTTGGAAGTGGCGAAGATAAGAGACTATAAAGTACCTCAAAAGGTAGATGGGAAAAGTTTTTTGGCGACCTTAAAAGGTAAAAGAGTAGGAGAGGAGCACCGTTGCTTTTATTGGCATTGTCCTAACAATTGGTATACAGTAGAAGGCTATGGTTATGGAGCTTCGAGTGCTATAAGGCAAGGCGATTGGAAATTAGTATATATGCACAAAACAGGTGAAAAACAGTTGTTCAATATTAAAGAAGATATAAGCGAAGCTCATAACTTAATTAAGCAGTACCCTCGTAAGACAAAGCAACTCACAAAAAAATTGCGCCATTACCTCAAAGAAGTAAAGGCGCAGATGCCTATGAATAAAGAGACAGGGAAAATAGTTCCCTTACCTTAATCTTCGTCCTCTAAACCGAGTTCTCTCGCTGATATTTCACGCATTTCTACCTTGCGTATTTTACCCGAGATAGTCATCGGGAACTCTTCTACAAATTTCCAATAACGAGGCACTTTATAATGAGCAATACGCCCTTTGCAGAAGTCGTGGAGTTCTTCTTCGGTGAGGGTAACCCCTTCTTTAGGTTTAATCCAAGCCATAACTTCTTCGCCGTATTTTTTGCTAGGGACACCAATTACTTGCGCGTCCATTACTCCTTTATAGGTATAGAGGAAGTCTTCTATTTCTTTAGGAGAGATATTCTCACCTCCGCGAATAATCAAATCTTTAATGCGACCTGAGATATGAATATAGCCATCCTCGTCCATCATAGCCAAATCGCCAGAGTGCATCCAGCGTTGTTCGTCTATCACCTGCTGTGTAGCCTGCGGACTGTTCCAATACTTCAACATTACTGAATAGCCACGGGTGCATAGCTCACCGTTCTCACCTCGTTTGACGATAGCTTTGGTCTCAGGATTGATAATCTTAATCTCTAAGTGGTCGTGAATAGTTCCTACCGAGTAGATTTGTTTCTCGAAAGGTGCTCCTATTTTAGTTTGTGTAGAGACAGGTGAAGTTTCTGTCATACCGTAGCAAATAGTTATTTCGTGCATATTCATTTGCTCTTTTACACGTTTCATAATTTCAGGAGGACACAAAGCTCCTGCCATTACCCCTGTACGCAGACTTGATAAATCATAAGGTTGTTTGTCTAATACATACAGTTCTGAGATGAACATCGTAGGCACACCATAAAGCGAAGTACATTTTTCTTTCTCTACAGCTTCAAGTGTTTTAGTAGCATCGAAACTATCATTAGGGATTACCATAGTAGCACCGTGCGTTGTGCAGGCAATATTGCCGATTACCATTCCGAAACAGTGGTAAAAAGGTACAGGAATACACACTCTATCTTTTTCGGTATAATTCATTCGGATACCTATAAAATAACCGTTATTGAGGATATTGTGGTGAGAAAGTGTAACGCCTTTGGGGTTGCCCGTAGTTCCTGAAGTATATTGTATATTTACGGGGTCATCAAACTGCACTCTCTCTTCAAAAGAAAGTAGTTTCTCGTCAGTGACTTTTTCACCGTGTGCTAAGAAATGTTGCCAGCCCTCTCCCCAATACACTTCTTTACGCAAAGTTTCAGTGAACTCACGCGCATCATCTATCATCTTTTTATAATTACTACTTTTAAACTGAGGGGCAGCAAAGATGTATGATATCCCTGATTGATTGATTACATAAATCAGTTCGCTGGTACGATAAGCAGGATTGATATTCACCATTATCGCTCCTATTTTGGCTGTGGCATACTGCAAGAGCGTCCACTCATAGCAATTAGGCGACCAAATACCTACCCTATCGCCTTGTTTCACACCTAAGGCGATAAGCCCTTTGGCTACAGCCGTTACTTGTGCATAAAACTCGGTATAAGTAACTCGGTAGTCCTGGTGTACGGATATAAGCGCTTCCTTATTAGGGTATTTTTCCACTGTTTTACGAAGGTTTTGGTCGATAGTCTCCCCTATAAGAGAGATATTGGAAGCTCCGTAGGTGTAAGCTAAGTTTTTATTCATAAGGATTATTTTAAGTTATTCTTTTGTTATTTCAGTAAGTCAGGTCGTTTGGCTTTGGTATGCTCATAAGCCATATTTTCCCGCCATTGTTCTATTTTAGGGGTATTGCCACTGGTAAGAATTTCGGGTACTTCCCAACCCTTGTAGTTAGCAGGACGTGTATAGACTGGTGGAGCCAACAAATTGTCTTGAAACGAATCGGTAAGGGCTGAAGTTTCATCGGAGAGGACACCAGGGATGAGGCGAATAATTGCATCGCAGAGCACCGCTGCACCTAATTCTCCACCTGAAAGCACATAGTCACCTATCGATATTTCTTTGGTGATAAAGTGGTCGCGTACGCGCTGGTCTACCCCTTTAAAGTGCCCACACAAGATGATAAGATTTTTAGCCAATGAGAGTTGGTTGGCAATTTTTTGTTGTAGTGTATCGCCATCAGGGGTGAGGAATATCACCTCGTCATAATCTCTTTCAGCTTTAAGAGTTGAAATACACTTATCGATAGGCTCTATCATCAGCACCATACCTGCCCCTCCCCCAAACTGATAGTCATCTACTTGTCGGTAGGCATTATTGGCATAGTCGTGCAGGTTGTGAAAATGTACTTCTACTAATTTTTTATCAATCGCACGCTTTATAATAGAGTAGCCAAAAGGACTCTCCATTAGTTCAGGAACAACCGATATAATATCAATACGCATCAGTCTAACGATGTTTGTTTATTTCGTCTTGCAACTGGCGACGCACTTTCTGTTCGCGTTCAATAGCTGCTTTGCGATAGCTCTCGTATTCCTCTTGTAATTCTGATAATTGATGAAGAGACTTTCTTGTAACAATATTTCCGTTAGAGTATTTGTAAATATACAGCACTAATAGAACTCCTAAAGCAATAATAATTCCCCACATAATGGTATTGTATAAGCCTTTGGATAACAAAGCTCCAAACAGATTCATACTATCTTTCTCATTGCGGGTCTGGTCTAAGGTAGTTTGTAAAGAGGCTATATTATCATTTAGTGTCTTAATAGTTTCTTCGTGAGTTTTTACTTTTCCCTTTTCAGCCGCGAGGCGTGATTTTATATTATTCACACTGTCTGCCATACTGCGTTGAAAGCTGGCAAGCTTAACTTTGTCAAACATTTTGTAGTTTTGCCAAGACCCTGCTCTGTCTATCATACGTTGGAACTGTTCGGGTAGGCTGGTAGGCTTTGGTTCTTCAGGTTGTACTTCTACAGTAGTTGAAGCAGTTTTCTGTGAACTAAATGAAGTTGTTGTCGCATCTTGTGCTTTAATTGATACACCAGAAAAGGCACTAAGTGCCATCATTATTATTAGTTTTTTCATATAACTTATATTTTAAATTAATAATTGAGGTTACAATGTTTTCATTATCTTCATAAAATCGTCTACAATGGTGGCTCCTTTGTCCTGGTTGTACCATTTTTGTAGTTCTTCTTTGAATTCAGGGGTTAGTTTACCATTCTTAGCCTTCTCTTCTTCTACCATTTTAGTAGCTACTGACGGACGAGAGCCCCAATGTGCTAATACCTTATCTTCTAAGTCTAAAAACACTACTACAGGAATGGCTTTGCCTCCATTGGTAAGAAAAAGATTCATCAGCTCTTCATTCTCATCTCTAAAAACAAGTTTCATAGTGATTTTAGGGTTGAGGGTCGCTATTTTATGTACTACGGGTACAATTTGAGCCGCATCAGCACACCAACTTTCGATAATCACTAATAAACAAACACTCTTAGGGTAGTTTACAAAGAATTGAGCCTTATCTTCAGGTATTTCTATGGTCTTATCTAAGCGTTTGTAGCGTTTTTGGTTTAAAGCAGTGTAATATATGCGTTCTTCGGTTTGTTCTTCTCCGCTCGATTTTCCTTCTGTTGCATACTTGTCTATCAGGTTGCGATAGGTCTCGTAAGAAATAGCTTTTAGGAGACTATTGCGAATGATTTGTGTTGTATCCATATTCAATTAATTAACAATTAAAAGGTAAGGCACGAGCGACAAGCCCGCACCTGCCTTTATAATTTAAGAAGCTATTTGCAAAGCTGATTTGTTCAGTTTTTCCTCAGCGTATTCTTTGGTTATTGTCAGTTCTTTTACGCCTGAATTAGGAAGCTCAAACATCGCATCAGTGAGTATATTCTCGCATAGCGAACGCAAACCACGTGCGCCGAGTTTATACTCTAAGGCTTTCTCAACGATAAAGTCGAGCGCTTCTTCTGTTATATCAAATTTAATGCCATCCATCTCAAAGAGTTTTTTATACTGTTTGATGATGGCATTCTTAGGTTCGGTAAGAATCATACGCAAAGTGTGTTTATCTAATGGATTCATATAGGTAAGCACCGGCAAACGACCTATAATCTCGGGTATCAAACCGAAGTCTTTTAGGTCTTTGGGTATGATGTATTGCACCAAGTTTTTCCTATCTACTTGTGTATTTTTAGACGAGTTGTAACCCACCGCTTGCATATTCAGGCGTTTAGAAATAACACGCTCAATGCCATCGAAAGCTCCTCCGGCAATAAACAAGATGTGTTCGGTGTTTACTTCTATATACTTCTGATCGGGGTGCTTGCGTCCGCCCTTAGGAGGTACGTTCACCACAGAGCCTTCGAGGAGTTTTAGCAGTGCTTGTTGTACCCCTTCGCCCGATACGTCACGAGTGATAGAGGGATTGTCGCTCTTGCGAGCAATCTTGTCGATTTCGTCTATGAACACGATACCTCTTTCAGCTTTTTCCACATCGTAGTCAGCAGCTTGTAACAGGCGTGAGAGAATACTCTCTACATCTTCACCTACATAGCCTGCCTCAGTGAGTACTGTAGCGTCTACAATGGCAATAGGCACATTTAGCATCTTAGCAATGGTGCGTGCTACTAAGGTTTTACCTGTACCCGTTTCGCCTACCATTATCACGTTACTCTTTTGTATTTCCACTTCATCGTCAGCATCGGGTTGTTGCAAACGCTTGTAGTGATTGTATACCGCCACCGAGAGTATTTTTTTAGTAAAGTCCTGACCTATTACATACTGGTCGAGGAATTTTTTAATCTCTTGTGGGGTTTTCAGGGTCATATCACCCGATACTACAGGCTTCCCTTTTTGAGCTTTAGCACCGAATGCCTCTTCTATAATGATATTAGCTTGTTCAACGCAATAGTTGCATATATTACCAGCCATACCGCGAATTAGCATCTCGGTTTCGGGTTCTGCACGACCGCAGAATGAACAATATTCTACTTCTTTTTTAGCCATTATTTTCTTTCTAACACTTCGTCTATCATACCATACTCTTTAGCTTCGCGTGCTATCATCCAGTAGTCGCGTTCTGAGTCTTTATACACTTTAGCAAAAGGTTGCTTAGAGTGCTTGGCAATGATTTCGTAGAGTTCGTTTTTGAGTTTCAACATTTCTTTTAGATTTATTTCCATATCGCTGGCTACCCCTTGTGCTCCTCCCGAAGGTTGGTGAATCATCACACGAGAGTGTGGCAATGCCGAGCGTTTGCCCTCAGTTCCAGCACATAGCAATACGGCAGCCATCGAAGCAGCAATACCGGTGCAGATAGTAGCCACATCAGGTTTTATAAACTGCATCGTATCGTAAATGCCTAAGCCGGCATACACGCTACCCCCTGGCGAATTGATATAGATTTGAATATCTTTAGCGCTATCCACACTTTCCAAGAAAAGCAATTGCGCAGTAACAATATTCGCTATTTGGTCATTTACATCGGTGCCCAAGAAGATGATTCTATCCATCATCAAGCGCGAAAATACGTCCATTTGGGCTACATTCAGCTGGCGTTCCTCCATAATGTAAGGGGTCATACTGCCGATAATCTTATCGTAGTAAAGGCTATTTACACCGTGCTGTTTAGTAGCATATTTTTTAAATTCGTCTGATAAATTCACTTTTTTAATGATTAATTGTTAATAACTAAAGGTTATCTTTTTAGGAAGTATGGTTAGATAATGATTAACAGACTTCTACAAAATATCAAACTTTGTCTAAGTGTAGCTGTTTTTACCTTTTATCTCTTACCTTTTACCTAAAAAGGGTAGTCCAAAATTGCCAAAGTAAGATACAGAAATGGTATTTATCATTAGCAATTTTGGACTGGTTTTTTATGTTTTTTGTAAAGTTCTATTCAGGGAAAGCTAACTTTACAAATTCATCGAAAGTAACTTTCTTTACATCAGTATTTACATTTTCTTTGTAAAACTCAATGAGTTTCTTAAATACCAATTGTTGCTGAATGCGTTGTACTTCTTCTCGGTTTTGCAACACACGGTCTACAATGCCGTCTACATAACTATCGTCATCGGTAGGCATACCGTATTGAGATAACTGTGCTTTGATATAAGTGCGCGCAAAGTCTTTTAACTCTTCAAATTTAGGGTGCAAGTTATTATCTTCCATTACCTTGCCTTCGATAAGCTGATAACGCAATCCTTTTTCTGAATGCTCATATTCTTTTTCAGCTTCTTGCTCAGTAAGTTCTTTTTCACCAGCGGTGCGCAACCATTTTTTAAGGAAAGCAACAGGGAGGTCAAACTGAGTATTGTCTACCAAATAATCGGTAACGGTGTTTAAGAAATGCTGGTCGGCTTGCTCATTGTATTGTTGTTGAGCACCTTCTCTTATCTTGTTGCGCAATTGCTCTTCGGTGGTAACAGAACCATCAGGGAAGAGTTTATTAAACAACTCTTGGTTTAAAGTAGCTTTTTCACGTTCATTCACTTCTTCCAGCGTAAAAGTAACTTCTACATCTAAGTGATGAGCTTCGTCGTGCGATACTTTTAAGTAGTGCATTAAGCTGTGTGCATCTTTGAACAACCCTTTGGTTTGCAACTGAAATTGGTCACCTATCTTTTTGCCTACAAACTCTTTGCGAACAGCATTGCTGAGTTCTTCTAAGGTGAAAGTAGCTTGTGAGTCAATACCTTTTTCCTCGTTAAAGAAAGTACCAGTCACTTCAAGACTGTCATCATCTATAACTTCGCCTTTGGCAACGAGTTTACCAAATTGTTTCTGAATGCGTTCTACTTGTTTGTCGATTTGGTCATCAGTAACGGTAATTTCGTAGCGAACGATTCCTTTTTTAGGTTGCAAGTTTACTTCGATAGCAGGAGCCAAGCCTATTTCAAACTCAAAAGTAAAGTCATCGGCATCTAAGTCGATGTCTTTTTTCTCTTTGGGGAGTGGGTTACCTAAAATATTGAGTTTTTCATCGCCTATGTATTTGTACAACGAGTCTTGTAACACTCGGTTTATTTCGTCAAACTTCACAGCTTTGCCATACTGTCTTTTAATCATACCAGCAGGTACGTGACCCTTTCTAAATCCAGGAATAGAAGCAGTTTTTCTGTAATCGTTTAGTACTTTCTCTACTTTATCGGCGTAGTCGTTTTTTTCAATAGCTATCTTAATGACAGCATTCAAAGCATCTACTTGCTCTCTGTTTATATTCATTTTTTAAAAAATATTAATCCAAATTTTTCAGTTTGCAAAAGTAGTACATTTTTTTTATATAGCAAAACTTTATGCTAATTCTTATATTTTAAAAGCATCAATTTTACTTTTTTCTTCCCCTTAAAATTTTAATCATTCTCATCTCATTATGTTCTTTTCGTCGCTACATTCCTCAAAGAGGAAGTTTGCAACAGCTCAGTATGTGAATAAGGAGAGGTTTCTTTCTCCTTATCTTCATTCGTTGTTCGTTATTTGTTCATCTGCCCTTGCGACTCGCACCGTCTTTTGTTCATTGTTTGTTCGTTCATTGTTCGTTCATTGTTCGTCTTTTCTTCGTTCATTATTCGTCTTTTCTTCGTTCATTGTTTATCTTCTTGTGCGACTCGCACCGTCTTTTGTTCGTTCATTTTTTGTCTCACCTTTCCGTTACTACACTCCCTCTCCCAAGGAGAGGGCTGGGGAGAGGATATTTTCTTCGTCTTTTCTTTATCTGCCTGTGCGGATCGCACCGTCATTTGTTCGTCTACCCGTGTGGCTTGCACCGTCTTTTTATTACCCGTACATAGTGCTATGATTGCCTCTCGTGCTACGACTGTCTGTGTAGCTCGCACTATGATATTAACAGTGGATTTGCTAATTTGCCAATAATCTCTTACTTTTGCATCAAAAATATTCCTTATGAATAAAGATAACAAACTAATGCCTCCACAGTGGATTAAATATCCTGAACTTTCTGAATTTACGATGGGCTGGCGTATGGGCTATGGCGAAGAGTACCGTTACCATTTTGGGGATTGGTACGACACGCTTACATCTAAACAGCAGCAAGAGTATCAAAAGCTTTTTCCTTATCCTGTTTTTTGGCATCACAACAATTGGAAAATGATTAATAATGACGGTAAATTATCTCAAGATATTGTTGATAATGAAGAGGATTATTACTTTGGAAGTATTTCCTTTTGGCAACCTAAGGGAATGTGTAAATATTCCAAAGAAACCTTTCTTAACTCTCCTAAAAAACTCAAGTTTCTCTTCTTTTGGAAACCTAATGCCGATGCCATAGATGAATCCTGTTTTTCACAATGGCAACTTTCGCCTTTTAATGTAAATGCCGATGAATATTCGTGTACTGAGCAGTATATGATGGCTGAAAAAGCACGTTTGTTTGACGATGAAGAAGTAGAAAAGGAAATAATGAATACTACCGATCCTAAGCTGATGAAAGCTTTAGGTAGAAAGGTACGCAATTTCGACCCTGCCGTATGGGATAAGGTGAAATACAGTATTGTACTTAATGGCAATTACTATAAATTTACCCAAAACCAAGCAATGATGGATTTTCTTTTATCTACGGGTGATAAGATATTAGTAGAAGCCAGTCCGTTAGACACCATTTGGGGTATTGGTTTAGGTAAAGATAACGAAAAAGCGTTCAACATCGCTTCGTGGCGTGGTAAGAATCTCTTGGGGTTTGCCCTAATGGAAGTACGAGATGAACTGCGCAAACTTTATAAGAACGCACACTTGTTGCTATAGTATGTAAAGACCAATCACTAAAAGAACTTCTCATTGACGATTTTTAAGTTTTACTTTGTCAATTGAGTAGTATTTTATATTTTTGCGCCAAAATACATCAAAGATGCTTATCATAGGAATTACAGGAGGAACAGGTTGTGGTAAAACAACTGTTGTTAATCAAATTATTAAAGAACTCTCAGGTGAGGAAGTTACCGTTATTTCACAAGATTCTTACTATAAAGATTTGAGTTATCTTAGCTTTTCTGACCGCACCAAAATCAATTTCGACCATCCCAACTCTATCGATTTTGATTTGCTTAAAGAACATTTATTGGCATTAAGAGAAGGAAAAGATATTCAAAGTCCTACTTATTCATTCGTAGAACACAATCGTACTAACGAAACCGTTTTAGTTAAACCTACCAAAGTGGTAATTGTAGAAGGTATTCTTATCTTTGCACACCCCGATATCCGTGAGCTTTTTGATATTAAAATATTTGTACACGCCGATTCTGATGAACGACTTATACGTCGTATCAAACGCGATACAACCGAGAGAGGTCGTGATGTGAATGAAGTACTCAATCGCTATCAAACCACCTTAAAACCTATGCATTTAGAGTTTATTGAACCTGCTAAAGAATTCGCCGATATCATTATTCCTAATAATAAGCGCAATAAAGTAGCTATTGATATCATTAAAACAATAGTGCATAACCGTATATTTCAAAAATAATGAAAAAGTTACTTGAATATCTATCTTTATTGAAGGGCTATAAACTATATCTCGCCATATTATTCTTTTTTATAATATGGATGACTTTCTTTGATGCTAATTCTATATTAACTCATCACGAACTCAATAAAGAAAGAGAAAAACTCAATAAGCAAAAACAGTTCCTTAAAAGGGAGATTGAAAAAGATAAAAAAGAACTTCAATCTCTTTACACCGAAGAAGGTAAAGAGAAGTTAGGACGTGAAATATACTATCTCAAACACGACGACGAAGAAGTGTTTATCATCGAATACGATAGCATTAATTAAAACAATAAACTAACTTTTTTTTAAATTAGCTATGAACAAACGATATGAGAATATTAGCAAGATGAACGACATTCTTGCTAAATTAGAAAATACTCTTACCAAAGCTCAAGAAGTATTGGAAGAATGGAAAGCAATTCAACCGGAGTATGACCAGTTGGTAACTTATTACGATAGTAAACAGTGGCGCCAAGACTATTTTGATAGCAATGATGGTAAAATACCTGACGAAGTACCGCAATGGGTACTCACACAAGATGCTATTTTTGATGCTATTGGCACTCAGTTTTATTTAGCTGATGAATATCGCACTTTATTAGATAAAATTAAAGCAAAAGAAATGAATCCTTAGGAAATCACCGCTTATACTTTTGTAAACTCTTAAAGTTTTTACCAAATCATATGAATAAAGAAACCTTGCAACAACTGTGGGAAACACTACCTCCTAATAATTTAATGCGTGATTGGCAAATGGAAATTGCTGAAATTACTGAAAGTACTATTACTCTTAGTATGCCAGTTACCGAACGCGTTACTCAGATAGATGGGGTTCTTCACGGAGGGGCTACACTTGCGCTGGCAGAAACTGCAGGGAGTTTAGGAGCTTATTTGCTCTATCGAGAAGAAGGAGAGCAGATACGAGGTATAGAACTAAGTGCTAATCACGTGCGAGCAGGTAGGGTAGGAGATACACTCTATGCTAAGGCAATATGTGTGAATGCAGGTAGAATGCTTCAGTTATGGGAAATAAAAGTAACAAATCAAGACGAAAAGCTTATCTCTTACTGCAAATTTACCACTATACGAATTAATTACTAACTGTTAATCATTGAAAAATGGCTGAGTTTATAAAACTATATAACGAAAATCCCAATGAAAAAGATATAAGTAAGGTAGTAGAAGTCCTTCGCTGTGGAGGATTGATTATTTATCCTACCGACACAGTTTACGGATTAGGCTGTGATATTACTAACACTAAAGCTCTTGAAAAGATTGCACGTATCAAAGGGGTAAAGCTCGAAAAAGCAAACTTCTCTTTTGTATGTTCTGATTTAAAGAACCTATCAGATTACGTAAAACAAATAGATACAAGTACTTTTAAGTTGTTGAAACGTACGTTACCTGGTCCTTATACTTTCATTATGCAAGGTAATAATAATTTACCTAAAGATTTTAAGAAGAAAAAAACAGTGGGTATTCGTGTCCCCGATAATTTAATAGCTCGTACAATTGTAGAGAAATTAGGGAACCCTATTGTATCTACCTCTATTTATGATGAAGATGATGTGATAGAATATACCACCGATCCAGAACTTATTTTCGAAAAATGGCAAAACAAAGTAGATTTGGTGATTGACGGCGGTTATGGTGATAATGTAGCTTCCACAGTTATAGACCTTTCAGGAGATGCTCCTAAAGTATTGCGTGAAGGCAAAGGAGACATATCGATTATTTAATATTAGCCGTTAGTGGTTAGAAACTAACGACTAACGGCTAATATAGCTTTTTAGTGCCTCTACATATCGCTCAAAAGCTAAAAGACCTTCTTTGGTGAGCTGAACTTTGGTATTGGGGTAGTTGTCTTTAAAAGATTTTTTGACAGTGATATAACCAGCAGTCTCTAACTTCTGGATTTGCACAGAAATATTACCAGAGGTAGCTTTGGTTATTTCCTTAATATGGGCAAAATCAGCCTTTTCTTCTGAAACCAATAGAGAGACGATAGCCAAACGAAGCTGTGAGTGCAAAATAGGGTCTAAATCAGCGAACATTACTTCTCTTTTTATATTTGTTATGAAATTGAATACCAGGCACTAAGAACAATAAGGCTGCTAATACTACACATAGTAAAGGCAAATAGATTTCATAACTAAAAGGCACAAATATACCTGTATAAATTAACAACAAAGCTACTAACGATGTTGCTATCCAGAGTTTCATTTTCATTTGTAATGCCATTGCTAAAGCTACAAAAGCAAAAGGCAGATAAATGACCAAAATGGCTATTTGAAATTTTCCAAAAGGGCTCAAAGGTACTAAAAAAGCAAAAATTGCATTAATGCCTGCAGCTGCCCATATCCAATCTAACCAATCGACGTAGTTTTTCTGTGTAGCAACTTTCTTTTCTTTGTATTTGATAATGAAGTTCACCACAAAGCCAAGAGGCATTAATATCAACCATACAAATCCTGATTGTTTGGGATAATAGTTGGTGATAAGCATCGCAAACTGCAGTACGCCTGCAAGCATAATGAGCACACTCCAAAAGATGAGGAAGAAACCGTTCTCTTCGTACTTTTGTTTTCGTTGATTGATGACAGACTGAATGATTTTCAAGCTGTCGGATACTTGTAAGTCCATAATGTTAAAATGTTTAATGTTATAAATTCGCTGCAAATATAAGTTAGTTTATAATATAAACCAAATTTTTAGCAATTATTTTTATATCATAAGATATGTTTTTTTTTATATAAACCTGTAATTCAATTAATTATAAAAGTTTAATTTTACAGTTTACAAGTGCGTGCGAGCCAAAATTTGTTTACTTGGTATTATTTTTATATTTTTGCACTTATAATAATGAGAATCTTTAATGATTTCATTTACTATTCATTTTTTACTTTTCACTAAACTATGGCTGACGATAAAAAGATAATCTTTTCAATGAATAAGGTAAGCAAAACCTATTCATCTACTAATAAACAGGTACTCAAAGATATTTACCTAAGTTTCTTCTATGGAGCTAAAATCGGTATTTTAGGGCTTAATGGCTCTGGTAAATCCTCTCTGCTAAAAATTATTGCAGGAATAGATAAAAACTATCAAGGAGAAGTAGTATTTGCTCCTAATTATACCATAGGCTATCTCGAACAAGAACCTCATCTTGATGATGATAAAACTGTTATTGAAGTAGTACGCGAAGGAGTAGCCGAAACAGTAAAACTCTTAGAGGAATTCAATCATATCAACGATCTTTTTGGGCTCGAGGAAAACTATTCTGACCCCGATAAGATGCAAAAGCTGATGGATAAGCAAGCCGAGTTACAAGACAAGATAGATGCCTTGAATGCTTGGGAACTCGACAATCAGTTAGAAGTAGCGATGGAAGCCCTCCGTACCCCTGAACCCGATACGCCTATCAAAGTGCTTTCGGGAGGAGAACGCCGTAGGGTGGCACTCTGCCGTCTACTCTTGCAACAACCCGATGTTTTGTTACTCGACGAGCCAACTAACCACCTCGATGCAGAATCGGTATTGTGGTTAGAACAGCATTTGCAACAGTATGCAGGTACAGTCATAGCCGTTACTCACGACCGTTATTTTTTAGACAATGTAGCGGGTTGGATATTAGAGCTCGATCGTGGAGAAGGTATTCCTTGGAAAGGCAATTACTCTTCTTGGCTCGAACAAAAAGCTAAACGTTTGGCTCAAGAACAGAAAACTGAAAACAAACGTCAGAAAGTATTGGAGCGTGAGCTCGAATGGGTACGTCAAGGAGCTAAAGGACGTCAAGCCAAACAAAAAGCACGTTTGCAGAATTATGATCGTCTGCTCAATGAAGACCAAAAACAATTAGAAGAAAAGTTGGAAATATATATTCCCAACGGACCTCGTTTAGGAACTAATGTAATAGAAGCACGTCACGTAGCCAAAGCTTTTGGTGATAAGCTACTCTATGATGATTTAAACTTTGTGCTTCCTCAAGCAGGAATAGTGGGAGTGATAGGACCTAATGGAGCAGGTAAATCTACTATCTTCCGTATGATAATGGGTGAGGAACAGCCCGATAGTGGTGAGTTTCTGGTAGGTGACACCGTAAAGATAGCTTATGTAGATCAAACTCACAAACAAATAGACCCCGAGAAGTCTATATGGGAGAATTTCTCTGGTGGACAAGACCTCATTATGATGGGAGGTAGACAAGTGAACTCTCGTGCTTATCTCAGTAGATTTAACTTTGGAGGTAGCGAACAAAATAAAAAAGTAGCCACTCTTTCAGGTGGAGAACGTAACCGTTTACACTTGGCAATGACTCTTAAAGAAGAGGGTAACGTATTACTGTTAGACGAGCCTACCAACGATTTAGACGTAAATACTCTTCGCGCCTTAGAAGAAGGTTTAGAGAACTTTGCAGGTTGTGCAGTAGTAATTTCACACGACCGTTGGTTTTTAGACCGTATTTGTACTCATATCTTAGCTTTTGAAGGTGACTCACAAGTGTATTTCTTTGAAGGTAGCTTTTCAGAGTATGAAGAGAATAAGAAAAAACGACTTGGCAAAGAAGTAACACCTACTCGTATTAAGTATAAGAAGTTAGTACGGTAAGAATAATAAATATGAAAACTTTTTGATAAATATTTGTTGTTTTTCCAATTAGGTTTTGTACTTTTGTGCCAAAATAAAAAAATAATATGAAGTCTTTTTTACCAACTATGTTTTATTACGGGTTTCCTGTAGTACTTCTTACTACTACCGATAAAGATGGAAACGCCGATGTAACGCCTATTTCAAGCACCTTTACTTTAGGTGCGAATGCTGTGATAGCCCTTGTAAAACTAAACAAGGCTTATCATAATGTGATGGAAGTGCCCGAGGTAGTTTTTAACCTCCCTACGGCAGCTATGTGGAAAAAAGTAGAGGCAATTGCCCCTTATACCGCTCAAAACCCTGTGCCTCCTCAAAAAATGGGTAAATACACTTATACTGACGACAAGTTTAGTATTGGAGGATTTACCCAATTACCTTCAGAAAAAGTACGCCCTCCGCGTATTGCCGAATGCCCTATTCAGGCAGAAGCTAAAGTGAAAAACGTGAATGACCGCGATGCTTATGTACTTGTAGAATTGGAATTTGTGCAAGTACACGCTGAAGACCATTTGGTAATGGAAGGTAATAAAATCAATCCATTAGAGTGGGAACCACTTATCTATAACTTTAAACATTATTACGGATTGGGAGAACACAAAGGTTTGAATTTCAGTATTAAGTAATGGCTTATCTAAGATAAGAAAAAAAAAAGCTTTGCTAAAACTTGTAAGAGTTTTAGCAAAGCTTTTTTTATATTCTTTATTGTTAATTGCTAATTATTTTTTACCTTTGCTTCATTAAACAAAAACATTATACAAGATGATGAGAAAAACAGTAAAAACCGCACTGTTGTTTTCGTCGGCAGCACTCATTGTTGCTTGTGGCGGGAAAATGCAATGACAGACAAAAATGCAGACAAGGGGATTGCTCTTGCTGAAATGGACACTACGGTGCGTCCGCAAGATGATTTCTACAATTATGTGAACGGCACTTGGGCTAAAACTGCCAAAATACCAGCCGATAAACCTACGTGGGGCTCTTTCCATATCCTACGCGAGAAAACCGATGAGAATTGCTTGCTTATCTTGGATAATCTCCTCAAGGAAAACTTTGCTCAAGGTACTGAAGGTCAGAAAATAAAGGACCTCTACGAATCATTTATCGATTGGAAAAAGCGTGATGCCGAAGGGCTTAAACCTATTGAAGGTTATTTGAATAAGATTGAGGCTATTAAAAACCTCACAGACCTTCAAAAGTATTTGGAAGAGGTAACTCGAGAGGGCGAAAACCCAATCTGTGCTTGGGGGGTATATGCCGATATGAAGGATTCTAATATGAATACTGTGTATCTCGGCAACTTTAGCATCGGTATGGGGCGCGATTACTATCAAAAAGACAACAAGGAGAATACTGAGGCTTTACAAAAGTATCAAGATTATGTAAAGGCTATCTTCAAAGTGCTTAAAGACGATAAAGCTGCTGAGAAAGCTAAACAAATGGTAGATTTTGAACGCTCGATAGCCAAATTGATGCTCACCAATGAGGAAGATCGCAATCCTAACCTTAGCTACAACCCTCAAACAATTGCTGAGCTCAGCAAGTTGGTGAAGAACCTCAATCTACCTCAGTTTCTTAAAAACGTAGGGGTGAACACTGATAAAGTAGTTGTTTCTGAAATTCGTTTGTACAAACAATACGATAAGTTTATCAACGAAAAGAACTTGCCTCTTATCAAAGATTACCTCAAATATCAATTAGTAGCCGATAATGCGAGCAACCTTACCAAAGAACTCGATGAGCTTTCTTTTAACTTCTACAACAAGGAGTTGCAAGGACAACAAGAACAACGTCCGATGAACAAACGTGCGCTAAGTGTGATCAATGGTATTTTGGGTGAAGCCTTTGGTAAATTGTATGTAGAAAAGTATTTTCCACCTAAAGCTAAAGAAGAAATGGTTACTTTGGTAGATTATCTCAAAAAGAGCTTTGCACAACATATCAAAGATGTAACTTGGATGTCAGACGCTACTAAGGAAAAGGCTTTGGCTAAACTTAATAAATTTACTGTGAAGGTAGGTTACCCTGATAAGTGGGAAGATTACTCTAAACTAACCATTGAACCGGCTGCTAAAACGGTGTATTTTGCTAACTTGCAACGCGTGAGTGAATGGGCTTACCAAAAGAGTTTGGAAAAAGTAGGCAAGCCTGTAGATAAAACTAAATGGGGTATGTCGCCTCAAACAGTGAATGCGTATTACAATCCATTGTATAATGAAATCGTTTTCCCTGCGGCTATCTTACAACCTCCTTTCTTCAATTTCGAAGCCGACCCTGCGGTGAACTTCGGTGGTATTGGTGCTGTAATAGGTCACGAAATGACACACGGATTTGACGATAGTGGCGCTGAATTTGACGGCGATGGTAATCTAAAAAATTGGTGGACTCCTGAAGATAAAAAGAACTTTGAGAACGCTACCAAAGCCCTTGCTAAACAATACGACCAATACGAACCTGTAAAAGGTGTATTCGTAAATGGTACTTTCACCAGTGGTGAGAACATAGCTGACCTCGGTGGGGTGAACATCGCTTTTGATGCTTTGCAAATGTACTTAAAAGATAAAGGTAATGTAGGTAAGATAAGCAATTTCACTCAAGAACAACGTTTCTTTATCTCTTGGGGTACCGTATGGCGTACGCTTTCGACTGATAAATACCTTACAAATCAAGTAAAAACCGACCCTCATAGCCCAGGATATTTCCGTTCATTCGGTCCGCTTGTGAATGTAGACGCTTGGTATAAAGCCTTTGATGTAAAAGAAGGTGATAAACTTTATAAAAAACCTGAAGACCGCATCAAAATTTGGTAGGTGAGCACCGCACTGATAGTAACTCCTACTAATCCGTGCATTGCAACACTCTGCCCTGTAACATACAAATTCTTGATGTGAGTTTGTGGCATAAAAACGCTTTCCATTATATGGTTAGCGTTTTTTTTGTAGCCGTACAATGCTCCCGTGGGGTTGCCTATATAATCGCGGTAAGTAAGCGGTGTAGAGGTGTAGTAATGAGCAATAGCACTTTTGAGTGTAGGAAATTGTTGAGCAACTACATCTAATAAATCCATAGCGCGCTGACTTTTGAAAACTTCATACTGGTTGCCTCTTGGGTTGCCCTCGGTGTTGGTCGTAAAACTATTTTGCCAGCGTTGCAGTTCATCAGTGTTCATATAGGTGAGGATAGTAACATTATCAGTATACTCCCTGCTGTCTTTTGGTGGATTCATAGAGAGCATATATGAAAGCGGAAAGTCGTTATTAGGGTAATTAGTAGCGTGGTAAACACTGTTATTATCCTTAAACCAATATACATTATAAGGCAAGTAGCGAAAAGAATTTGGCTTGAGTACCAAATGCAATGAAAAGGCAGCAACCGTAGGTTGTAAGCCCTGCACGCGTTTGCAAAAAGAAGGCTTAAAAGGCGTTTTGCCTGTGATGTTGAGTAGTTGCTTTACATCTATAGCCGAGATGATTTGTTTTGCAATAAACCGCTCTCCTTGCTTGGTGAGTACTGTACTGATGGTATTACCCTCACTGTATTCAAACCCTATGACCTCCCTTTGGTTGAAAAGGTCAGCACCGTATTGGCGCAATTTTTCAATAAGCAAGTTGGTGATTTGGCTACCTCCTTGTGTGAGTCGCCAAGTACTTTCTATATAAGAATTAACCGAAAGTGCGTGTACGTATAAAGGTGTCTGTTCGTCAGTACCTCCATAGAGAAAGTTAGAGCCCAATAGCACGGCTTTGAGTCGTTCATTATTGGTAATACTATTAAGGAAATCTAAGAGTTTTAAAGAAAGCGTATGCACATCGTAATCGGCTACTGCTTGCTTATGGCGGTAGAGTGGAAACTTATCGCAAATAGATTGCATTGTGTGAGCATACTCTTCTAAGGCTTTCTTTTCATTGGGGAAGTAGAAGAGGAGTTGTTGCACGAAGTTCTCATAACCCTGAGCGTGAGGATACATTACGTTAGGTGTATCGCCAAAACAAATACGGTCGTAGCCGTTTATATCAAGGCGTTCTACCGAAAGATGAGTGGCAATACCTACATCTTTAAAATATTCGTATAACACCTGACCTTCTGCGAGACTTCCTATGTAATGCACTCCTGTATCAAACAGCGTATTATTGCGCACAAAAGTTTGCAAGTTACCCCCATACTGCTCATTTTTCTCCAATATACATACTTTCTTTCCTGCTTTTGCCAAGAGCAAAGCTGAAAAGAGCCCCGAGAGTCCGCTACCTATCACCAAAACATCGTATTGCTTCATTGTCTATATTCCAAAACTCGTCAAAAACTTATCGATATACAGCTGTTTTTCTTTTGATTTATACTGTTGGATAAAGCGAGGGTGCTCTAATACTACCATTTCACCAAATAAAGTAGCTTCTTTATTTAATTTTTGTAAGAAAGTAGCGTTCTTTTTGCCTAATACGAACACCTTTTGAGTATCTACTCCTAAGGCGATATGCTTTTTTAAAGTTTCTATCATATAGTCTTTTAGTGATTTGAAGAGTGCCTCTTCATCGTAATAATTAGCATTGAGCCATTTGCCGTCAGAGGCTTTTCGCACAATAGCCAAAGGAAAAGGAGAATTGATATAAAAATCATTGTAGAACTTAGTAACTCCACCGTATGCTTTTATCATATCATACATAAAAACAGATGATACTTCGTGAGTATGTGCCGACTTCATTACAATACCACACTCGCTTTTTAATCGCTTGGTATCAGTAAAAGGAACGCCTGTAACTCCTGCCCCGTGTCGGCTGGGATTGATACCTATAATGAATTTCCGCTGGCGGTTATCGTTGTAGAATTTGTGATAAAAAGCACGCATTACCTCCATAGTTTCAGGGTTATCCATATAAGGATTCAGCACATCAAAACCCTTAGGCAAGGATTGGTTGTACTCTAAATGTGTGTTGAAGTTGATAATTCTATCGGCGAAAGTACTCATTAGGCTTGTTTTTTGAATTTTACTGCTACCCAGTTGTTGCGTTCTAAGTTCTTGATGTATTGCAAACCGTATGCTTGCGCTTTTTTGCGGATAAGAGGTATATCTTCCTTGTAAAAACCACTGAGCAAGAGAGTGCCTCCTGCTTTGAGGACTGGCACATACTGCGGTATATCGTTTAAGAGAATATTACGGTTGATATTGGCAATAATAAGGTCGAAGTCTTTTTCATTAGCCAGTGAGGAAGCATCTCCCAACTGTACTTTGATGTGCTTACAACCATTGCGTTCTACGTTTTCTGTGGAGTTCTCTACACACCATTCGTCTACATCAATGGCAAGTACCTCAGTAGCACCGCGTTTGGCTGCCATAATAGCAAGTACGCTTGTGCCACAACCCATATCGAGCACCTTTTTGCCTTTGAGTTCTTCCTTTAAAAGGAATTGCAACATCATATAAGTAGTTTCGTGATGACCAGTACCAAAACTCATCTTAGGGTCGATAACAATTTCATAAGGGGTATGTGCTTCGGGGTGGAAGGTAGCACGCACGGTACACTCATCGTCTACGGTGATAGGCTCGAAGTGTTTTTCCCATTCCTCATTCCAGTTCACCTGTTCAATAGTTTGATGTGTGTAGGTAATTTGAAACTCCTCGCTGTGAAGTATCTGTATGTCAGAGAGTATATTAGCATTCCAAAAGGGTTCTTGTATATAAGCCTGCAAACCGGTTTCGGTATCTACAAAGCTCTCGAAGCCTACTTCGGCGAGTTCGGCAACTAATATTTCAGAAGCAACCCCCATAGGGGCAATGGTAAAAGTGTATTCTATGTAATTCATTAAATATAATTGATTATCAGTATTATTTATTTAAGTGGAGTACTGATTAGAAAACTGAGAAAAAAATGTTAAAATATATAAAAACCGTGCATTTTCTTCAAAAAAAATTGATTAAAACACTTCTTTATCTTTATTGCTATGAAAAATATTAAATATTTATTAATCAGTTAAATAAGAGTTACAGCTACTCTGCCGTTTAGATAGTGTTAGAGCGAAGCTAAGACGAAGGAAAGACGAACCTAAGACGAAGGTAAGCCGAAGCTAACGTCTTATTAAGCTGTATTTCAATTGGTAAAAACTTCAATTTTCGACATTGAAAAAAAAATGTTAAAATTGCCGATATGCCAAAAAAAATGCAATAGTTATTAAAGTTTTAATGTCAGAGGGCAAAAGTAGTAAAAAAATAGGGAAGACCAAGAATTATGGTTGAAAAATATTTATTGTGCGTTGCAATTTGTTAATTCTTTCGTATCTTTGCACCCTAAAATAATTGCATACAATGTTTCACAAGGAAGGTTTTAAGATTATTCTCATTACGCTATTCGCCGTGATAGGTATATCGCTTATAGCGCATTATTTTGTTGATATACCGTGGCTTAAGAAGCTTATACAGATAGTAGCTTTTTTATTTTTGATAGCTATATTGCAGTTCTTTAGAAATCCTAAACGCATTACGCCTAAAAATGACCAGCATATTATCGCTCCCGTAGATGGTAAGGTGGTGGTGATAGAAGAAGTGTTTGAGAAAGAATATTTTAAAGATAAACGTTTACAGGTATCGATTTTTATGTCGCCTGTGAATGTGCACGTAACTCGTTATGCTTTAGGCGGAAAGGTTACTTATAGCGAGTATCACCCGGGGAAGTATTTGGTAGCGTGGCACCCTAAGGCTTCGGAAGAGAATGAACGTACTACCATAGTGGTAGATAATCCTGTGTTCGGTGAAGTGTTATACCGACAAATAGCGGGAGCATTGGCTAAACGCATTGTGAATTATGCCAAAGTGGGAGAAACAGTGGTACAAGGCGAAGATGCTGGATTTATCAAATTCGGGTCGCGTGTAGACGTGTATTTGCCTTTGGGGACGAAAATAAATGTACAACTCAATCAGACCGTAAAAGGAGGAATTGATGTGATTGCTGAAAAATAAAGGATAAGATGCAGAGAATCTTATTGTTAATAGCATTAAGTTTTAGTGGATATGCTACAGCTCAAATAGATAGTCTGGTGCATACTACTGTTGATACCTTACTCGTTCGTACCAAAGATACGCTTACCATAGTAGCCGTTGGCGATGTGATGATAGGCTCCGGTTTCCCTGCTGGTTATTTGCCTAAGGACGATGCGGTGAACAGTTTTAAATACGTAAAACCCTATCTGAAAGGTGATATTGTGTTCGGAAATTTAGAAGGAGTGATACTCGATAGTGGCGATTCGGAGAAGTGCAAGAGTGGCGATTTGGAGAAGTGCAAGGATACAGAAGAGAGTCCTTGCTATGTTTTCCGTATGCCCAACCGCTATGGGAAAATCATTAAGGAAGCAGGTTTTAACCTGATGAGTACCGCTAATAATCACGCCAATGACTTTGGTGAAAAAGGACGGCGCAATACGGCTAAGATACTCGATAAGGTAGGTATATACCACGCAGGGCCAGTAGAAAAAAAGTCGGTTGTATTTGAGAAAGAAGGCATAAAGTACGGTTTTTGTGCTTTTTCGCCCAATAGCAATATGCTATCGATAAATAACATAGAACAAGCAACCGATTTGGTAAAGGAATTGCGCCCACAGGCGGATATCCTCATTGTTTCTTTCCACGGAGGCGCTGAAGGCTCTAAAAATACACACGTGCCGAGAGCTGATGAGTTTTTCTTCGGTGAAAATAGGGGGAATGTGTATAAGTTTGCGCACTCGGTAATAGACGCAGGTGCTGATATTGTATTGGGGCACGGGCCTCACGTTACCCGCGCGGTGGAAGTGTACAATAGGAAGTTTATCGCTTATAGTATGGGAAATTTCAATACTTATGGGCATTTTAATCTGCAAGGAGTTAATGGTATTGCTCCTTTGCTTGATATTAAGATTGACCGCAAAGGCAATTTTCTTTATGCCAATGTGATTTCAGTGAAACAGACGAAAGTGAAAGGATTAAAACTCGATAATGATTGCAAGGTGTTTAATGAGATGAAACGCCTTACTCATCTTGACTTTCCTGAGACACCTTTACACTTTGTGAATAACCAAATTTTGATTAAAACAACAGAACAGACAGATAACAAACTAATAACTAATAACTAAAATAAAAATGGGAAGAGCATTTGAATTTAGAAAAGCCCGTAAATTTAAACGTTGGGCAGCAATGGCAAAAACATTTACCCGTTTAGGGAAAGATATTGTAATGGCAGTGAAAGAGGGAGGTCCTCACCCTGAGAGTAACTCACGTTTGCGTGCCGTGATACAGAATGCCAAAGCCGCCAATATGCCCAAGGAAAATATTGAGCGCGCCATCAAAAAAGCAAGTGAAAAAGATACTGCAAACTATAAAGAAGTCCTTTTTGAAGGTTATGCTCCTCACGGTATTGCTGTACTCATAGAAACGGCAACCGACAATAACAACCGTACCGTAGCTAATATTCGCAGTTATTTTAACAAGTGTAATGGTACATTAGGCACATCGGGGTCAGTGGAGTTTATGTTCGACCACACTTGTAACTTCCGTATTAATGGCAATGGGATAGACCCCGAAGAGTTGGAACTCGAAATGATAGACTTCGGCGCAGAAGAAGTGTTTGTAGACGAAGACGGTATCCTCATCTATGCGCCTTTTGAGAGCTTTGGTGCTATCCAAAAAGAGTTAGAAAGCCGTAACATAGAAATCTTATCGTCAGGCTTTGAGCGTATTCCACAAGTAACGAAAGAACTTACCCCTGAAGAACAAGCCGATGTGGAGAAACTTCTCGAGAAGATAGAGGAAGATGAGGACGTGCAACAGGTGTACCACACAATGAAAGAAACGGAAGAATAATTAATGAGTTTATCCTTTACCCAAGAAGTTATGAACGAGGTAATGCAGAGTTTAACAGTGAGGGAAACTGTTCAATAAAAAGGTTAATCTTTATGAGAATAATATCAGGGAAGAATAAAGGAAAACAGCTTATAGCACCTAATAAATTGCCAGTTCGCCCTACTACCGATTTTGCGAAGGAAGCTCTTTTTAATATACTCAATAACTATTATTATTTTGAAGAACTTTCTGTACTCGACCTTTTTGCAGGAACAGGAAATATTAGCTATGAGTTTGCAAGTAGAGGTTGCCCCTCAGTATTATCAGTTGATAACCATAACGGTTGTGTGCAATTTATCAATAAAATAGCACGTGAATTAGTCTACCCTATTACAGCACTTAAAGCCGATGTATATGAATATTTAAAACGTACTACTCAGCAGTTTGATGTTATCTTTGCTGATCCTCCGTATGATTTCCCGATTGAAAAGTTTGTTACTATTGCCGATATTGTCTTCAATCAAAACTTACTTACTGAAAATGGGATGCTCATTATTGAACATTCGTCTAAAACAGATTTATCAGAACAGCCATTTTTCTCACAAGCGAAGAAATATGGAGGGAGTGTATTTAGTTTTTTTGAAAGAGAAGAACAAGATTAGAGTTTAAACTGCAACAAATATTTCTTAGTATCTTCGGAAATACGACGGCTTTCTCTTGCTTTTTGTATACTTTTATTTTGTACAAAAGGAGAAAGTGTTTTTGATTCTATGTAAGGGATTGTTGCTTCATATTGTTTTGTTAAAGCAGTGGCAAAGTACCACGCTATCATCATATTTATGTAATATTCATCTGAGGTAATTTTTGCTACCCAGGTTAAGTATTCTTCCTTAAAAAGAGCATCTAAATAATTAGACAATAACACCCCAATTCCGTAACGTACTGTATAGATTTTTTTGCTTGTAATCCATTGTTTAATGTGTTTTAATGTCTCTTCGGGGTATTTCAAGAAGATTTTAGGGGCAAAGGTATCACACGTAGCCCAATTATCAATATAAGGGAGGAACCGCTCTGTATATTGCATCGCTTTATCAAAATCTTTTAGCTGTTCAATGATAAAACCGTGTAGATTATTCTCCTCATAATAATAATGAGGTAACTCTTCTAAAAAAGACATTGCCTCAGTAGGGTAATGCTTTATTAATTCTTTAGCCAACGCTCGCATTGCAGGTGTTCTACCCCCTATAATACGAGATTTCTCCACAGTGGGAATCAAATTCGCTGTAAAATCTCTATAAGGAGAGTCTTCTAATGCCCATAACCGGTCTAAAATAATTTCTTTACTCATAATTTCTTTAAGAAGATTGTCAATCGTTAGGCATTAATCTCACATAACGGATATATCCTTTACCTTCAATTTTAGTGTTAAGGTTCTCGGTTTTAAATTCCACTTCAGCATCTTTAGCATAGTAATATTCATCTTCAACGGCAGTCTCAAAACGTATTTTGTAGCCCTTGTTCAGTTTACTATCATCAATTGTAAGTATCTTTACAGCGCGTTCTCCTCCGCTAATGGTAGCTCCCGTAATCCCATCAATTGTCTGGCGTTTGCCATAAAACTTCCACCATTGAGTAAGATCGTCGTACCATTCAGGGTCATCTCCAAGTATTTGTAGTGTTTGCTCATATTTACCTTCGGGATTGATGAGAGAAACTACTATGTAGGCTCCTTCACCCTTGTAATTGGTGAGTTGTATGAGGCATTTGTATTTTTTAACAGTTGCTTGCTGTACAAATGAAAGAGTAAGTAAAGCAATTATTCCTACGGCTAATGTTTTTAAAAAGTGCTTTTTTATCATCTTTATTACAAGTTTTAAAATACTACTATTTAGAATAAACTGATGCAAAGATAGGCAATAATTACTATCTGACAATTTATATACTCAACTTTTTTATTTTTCTCACTTTTCTTCGTACCTTTGCGCCTGAAAAACTGATAATTTATGAACAGTTCCAAGCTCCAAAAACTACAGCACCACAAGAATATAGCTACGGGGCTCTTTGTTTTAATGCTCATCATTTATATGGCAATGGTGGTATGGCATAAAAAAGCTCCCGAACTCACTTTTATAGGTTATATAAAGGCTTTTTCCGAAGCCGCTATGGTAGGAGCGCTTGCCGATTGGTTTGCAGTAACAGCACTCTTTCACAAACCATTAGGATTAAACATTCCACATACCAACCTCATTGAGGAAAGAAAGAATGACATCGGGGAGAATTTAGGTGATTTCGTCGTGGAGAACTTCCTTAAACCTAAACAGATACGTCCTTACATCACCGATATCAAAGTATCATCATTTATAGTTGAGTGGCTCTCGAAAGAAAGTACTCCTCACCAGATAGAAACTTTTGTAAGAAAAATACCTCTCAATGCAAAAGCAAGCGAAGTTCTCACCTCTTTTTTAGACGAGAATAAACATCAGAAATTCCTTCGGAAAGCTTTTGAAAAGGTAGCTACTTATCTCGCCGAACATCAAGAGCTGGTGCAACACGAAATTGACAGCCAATTTCCTCCTCTTGTTCCATCGTTTATTAAAGATACAATTACTCGGAAGGTAAGCAATGGGCTCTATCAGTTAATTGTAAAAGCATCGGAAGATGAAACACACCCTATCAGGGCTGAAATTACAGCGCAATTGTATGAATTTGCTGAAAAACTTAATACTCCTGAGTGGGAACAACACCTTGCAAAGCTATTGCGCACCGCTACGGAGCGCCTCACCGATGAACTCCGCCAAAATGCCCAGCTACAACACCAAATAGACGCTTGGGTACAGAAAACTGCCTATCAGTTTGTGCTAAAAAACAAAGAAGAAGTGGGGAAACTCATCAGTCATACGGTGGAGAACTGGGAGGGACGCGAATTGAGCGAAAAACTTGAATTGGAAGTAGGTAAAGACCTTCAATTTATCCGTATCAATGGCACTTTGGTAGGCGGATTAGTCGGTTTGGCTATTTACGCCCTTACTCAGTTATTCTGAAAGAGATATTAGCCTATTTGCTAACTTTTCTAATTTGCTAATTTGCTAATTCTTCCCTACCTTTGCGCCCGAAAATGTTTCAACTATGGATTTTGAAATACTAAAAACAGACGAACATACTAAAGCACGTGCTGGGAAGATTACTACCAGCCACGGCGTGATTGAAACCCCCATTTTTATGCCTGTGGGAACGGTGGGAAGCGTGAAAGGAGTGCACCAACGCGAACTGAAAGACGATATTAATGCCGATATCATCTTGGGAAACACCTATCACCTCTATTTGCGACCTCAAACAACCATTTTGGAAAAAGCAGGGGGCTTACATAAGTTTATTAATTGGGATAGAAACATACTTACCGATAGCGGTGGTTATCAAGTATATTCATTGGCTGCCAACCGAAAGATAAAAGAAGAAGGTGTAAAGTTCAAAAGTCATATCGATGGCTCTTTTCACGTTTTTTCACCCGAAAAAGTAATGGAAATAGAGCGTAGTATAGGTGCTGATATTATGATGGCTTTTGATGAATGCACGCCTTACCCTTGTGAATACGGTTATGCAAAACGTTCAATGCATCTCACGCATAGGTGGCTCGATAGATGCATTGCTCACCTCGAAAAAGTACCTCCTAAATACGGTTATCATCAAAGTTTATTCCCGATAGTACAAGGGTCAGTATATAAAGACCTTCGTACACAGTCTGCCGAATATATTGCAAGCAAAAATGCCGACGGAAACGCTATCGGGGGGCTATCAGTAGGTGAACCCGTAGAACAAATGTATGAAATAACCGAACTTGTATGCGATATTCTCCCCAAAGACAAGCCCCGATACCTTATGGGAGTGGGTACACCCGTTAATATATTGGAAAATATTGCTTTGGGAGTGGATATGATGGATTGTGTAATGCCCACACGCAATGCTCGCAACGGAATGCTCTTTACTGCAAAAGGAATTATCAATATTAAAAACAAAAAATGGGAAGATGATTTCTCGTCCATAGACCCTGACGGACATACTTACGTAGATACCTATTACACGAAAGCCTATTTACGTCATTTATTCGCTGCTAACGAGTTTTTGGGCAAACAAATCGCTTCAATTCACAATCTTGGTTTCTATTTATGGCTTGTGAGGGAAGCTCGCCGACAAATTGTAGCGGGTACTTTCCTTACGTGGAAGACAAAAATGGTTACTGATATGTCAAATCGTCTTTAAACAAATTAAATTAATTAATATACTTCTGATAAAAACGCTTTTGCGTCGCTAATTCCCCCTTTGGAGGGGGATAGGGGGAGGTCTAAAAAACAAAAAAATGAAAATACTCGACTGGTACATCTTAAAACGCTATCTTCTTACCTTCTTTATGATGATAATTCTCTTTATTCCTATCGGAATTATCGTAGATTTATCTGAAAAAGTAGACAAGATGATACAAAAGGGCGCTCCGATGAACGAAATACTGTGGTATTACCTCAGTTTTATCGTTTATTTTGCCAATATATTATTTCCCATCTTGCTATTCCTCTCTATCATCTGGTTTACATCAAAGTTAGCCAATAATACCGAGATAATCGCTATCCAGAGCTCAGGTGTATCGTATATGCGCTTTTTGCGTCCGTATATCGTGGGTGCGAGTATCATTTCGGTGATAGTGTTTTTTATGGGAATGTTTATTGTACCCGCTGCCAGCACTGTGTATAATGATTTTTGGAATAAGTATATACGTTCTTCGAAGGTGGAAAGCGTTTCAGACCTTTACAATCAGTTTTCTGACAATGATTACCTTTATGTAAGCTCGTTTAACTATCAAGACAAACGCGGGTATAACTTTTCAGTAGAACATTTTAATGGTATTAAGATGACGGAAAAGATAAATGCCGAAACGATTCAGTGGATAGACAGCACGAAAACCTATCGGCTTACCAATTACTCCAAAAGAAAGATAGGGGAGGGCGACGATGTGATAGTGAAACGCGACCAGTTAGACACGATATTCAATTTCAAGCCTGATGACCTAATGCCTATGGAATATACAGCGGAAAATAAGAACTTGTTTGAACTAAACAAGTTCATTGAACGCGAAAAGATGAAAGGTTCGCCCAATTTAAATATGTATCTATTGGTAAAATACCGTCGTTGGGGTGCAATAAGTACTGCCTTTATTCTTACGCTTATCGGCGTGGCTGTTTCATCGGTGAAAAAGCGCGGAGGAATGGGAATCAACCTAATGGTGGGAGTAGTCGTAGGGTTTAGCTTTGTATTCTTCGACCGTGTGTTTGGAACCCTTGCTCAAACCTCAGGAGGCTTATCACCTTTGATGGCTGTCCTTTTGCCTAACCTTATTTTCCTTATCTTAGCTATCTTGTTACTCCGGAAAGTAAGAAACTGATAGAGCATTTTACCCATTTGTAACACCAAAAGAAAGTGTTGCAACTGCAAAACAAAAGAAAGTAAATTTAAAAGATAATAAAGTAATAAGATAACAAAACTAAATAATAAGTAAAAAGCGTATTGTAATGCCAAAATAACTCACTGTAACTACAAACGAAAGTAATGTAGTAGCTTATAGTCTTATTTTAAATCGATATGAGAAGTTTACAAAGAATACTTTTTTACCAGCAAAAACAATAACTTACAAAGTACTATTTGGCAGGATTTTTGCGGTATAAAAATGAATGCAAATCATAATGATTTAACATTTTTCAACTAATTTATAGACCTTTTAAAATATGTAATATTATGAAGGAAAAGAGCACAGAATTAAAAACACTTGAAAACAGGCGTCTGTTATTTACCAATTACAGTGAAATAGCCGAATTGAAAGCTCAGTTAGAGGAATATCAATACAATGAAGAGGCTATGAAAGTAGGTAAAGCGCTTTATGACAAAGCACAAACCGCTTATAACGACAATTTGGCAAAAACAAGCCAAACGGTAGAGAAAAGAGCCTTGTTTGAAAAGGCTTATAAAGCAATGAACGACAAATATAAAGAGCATCGTAAGGTTGCAAAAGTAGCGTTAAAAGCATCTCCCGAAGCGCTGGTATCATTTGGATTAAAAGGAACGATGTCGCGCGATTATCTGGAAGGTTTAGCCACCACGAAAAAGCTTTATGAGGGCATTAAAATCACTACTACCCAGCGGGCAGCGCTCGACAGGTTCAAACTTACCGAAGCCGTCGCCGATGAACAGCTTTCAGCCATTGCGAAAGTGGAAGAACTCCGTGCGCAATACGTGAAATTGCGCGGTATCGACCAACAAGCCACTCAGGATAAGAACAAAGCCTTTGAGGCGATGAACAAATGGGTGAAGGAATTTTACGAAGTAGCCAAGATAGCCCTTTCTGACCGTCCGCAACTACTTGAAAGCATTGGTAAACTCGTAAAGAGTTAGTTGTAACGCAATAATATAAACATTTTAGCACAGAAGCCCACCCGCCACCAAAGTTAAGAATTTGTTCTTTTTCTTGTTTATAAATTTTTATTAGATTTTAGGGTGTAGCTTCTGTGTATTTTTAAATTGCACAAAAGAATAATATTATGAAAACAACTATAGAATTTAAAGAAACACAATTTTCTTATATATTACTGTCCATTTTAGCCCTTTTTATAGGGATTATAGCTTTTTCGGGCTATCAAAACAAAGGAGGTTGGGTAATAATTCTATTATTAGTGGCTATTTTAGTAGCTGTATTCTATAAACTCACTACTGTAATTGATGATTATGGTATTGCAGCTTCATTTGGTATCGGTTTTTTGAGTAGACGAATGAATTTTCAAGAAATGGACGTCTCTACTATTCAACTCATTGATGTTCCTTGGTATTATGGCATTGGAATACGGTATACTTCGGAAGGTATCATCTATAATACGAAACATAATAAGGCAATCAGGATAGTGTCTAAGGACAGAAAGAAAGTGTTTTTGGTAGGAACTGACCATTATGAGGAAATAAGGTCGATACTTCTGCAAAAGAACAACTAAAAGCCTCGCTGAAAGGTATATAAATGGAATTAGTAAAAGCAAAAAAGCATTTAGGGCAACATTTCTTAAAAGATTTGAACATTGCACAGAAAATAGCTGATACATTATCGCTAAAAAACTATAAAAAAGTAGTAGAAATAGGAGCTGGAATGGGCGTGCTTACTCAGTTTTTGCTCAAAAAAGATGTTGATGTGCACATAGTGGAAATCGATAAGGAATCGGTAGCTTATTTGGAGGCAAATTATCCTGCATTAATAGGAAAAATAATTGCCGATGACTTTTTGAAATATGATGTAGCGGGTTATTTAGCCGAACCATTTGCCATTATAGGTAATTTTCCTTATAATATATCCACTCAAATCGTTTTTAAACTACTTGAACTGCGAAAATACGTTCCTGAGTTTAGTGGAATGTTTCAGAAAGAGGTTGCCGAACGTATATGCGAGCACGAAGGCAGTAAAACGTATGGAATTTTATCAGTTTTAGTACAGGCTTTTTATGAAACGAGCTACTTATTCACAGTTTCGGAGAGTGTTTTTAATCCTCCGCCCAAAGTAAAGAGCGGTGTAATACGATTAGTACGAAAAGCTGACTTCCATTTAGATTGTGATGAAGGATTATTCTTTACCGTAGTGAAAACGGCTTTCAATCAACGGCGAAAAACCCTTCGCAACAGCCTAAAACCACTACTTACAGATGAGAATTTAAAACAAGACCCTATATTTGATAAACGTCCAGAGCAATTGCCTTGGCAAGAGTTTGTTTTTATTACTAAAAAAATCAGTAATCAAGTTTGATAGCTAACGATTTGACGTCTTAAAACTATGACAACTTTTAAAATAACAGATGAACTCATTGAGAAAATCCATAAACTCATTGAGGAAAAACAAAATAAAGAACTTACAACTCTCTTAAATGATTTACACTATGCCGATATAGCTGAAATCATTCACGAATTGGATATTGAAGAGGGGGTATACATCATTCGTTTAATTGATGCTGAGAAAACATCAGATGTACTCACAGAATTAGACGATGATTACCGTGAGAATATCTTAAAAAACCTTTCTGCAAAAGAAATTGCTGATGAAATCATCGAGTTGGACACCGATGATGCGGTGGATATCATCTCTGAATTGCCCGAAGATAGAAAAACAGAGGTTATTTCGCATATCTCGGACGTAGAACACGCCAAAGACATCGTAGAATTACTTCGTTATGGCGAAGATACTGCGGGAGGACTAATGGCGAAGGAACTTGTAAAGGTAAATGAGAACTGGAATGTACTAAAATGCGTAAAAGAAATGCGCGAACAGGCGGCTCACGTTACTCGTGTGCATTCTATTTATGTAGTAGATGATAATGATGTGCTTAAAGGACGACTTTCACTTAAAGACTTGCTTACTACTTCCACACGCTCAGAAGTGAAAGATATTTATATTCCAAAAGTAGACTATGTATACGTTACTGATACTGCCGAAGAGGTAGCTCACATAATGAGTAAGTATGACTTAGAGGCAATTCCTGTAGTTGATGAAATGAAACGTCTTGTGGGACGCATCACTATTGATGATGTGGTGGACGTGATAAAAGAAGAAGCTGAAAAAGACTATCAGTTGGCAGCAGGTATTACCAATGATGTAGAGGCAAGCGATAGTGTATGGAAACTTACCAAAGCACGTTTGCCTTGGTTACTTATTGGAATGTTCGGAGGATTAGGTGCAGCGAGTATTATCAATGGTTTTCAGGATACGATGATGATTTACCCTATATTATTGATATTTATTCCGCTTATTCAAGCTACTGCGGGAAATGTGGGAGTACAATCATCGGCGATAATAGTACAAGGATTAGCAAATAATTCTATCGACGGCGAACTTATCAAGCGGTTATTCAAAGAATTTCTATTAGGACTCATCAACGGAGGAACTATTGCAGGAATAGTGATATTAGTAAGCCATTTTGCTTTTCAAGCTGAGTATTTGGTAAGTATTACAGTAGCAATAGCACTCATTACAGTGATTGTAAATGCTGCTGTGATAGGTACTTTTATCCCGATACTTCTCCACAAGCGCGGTATTGACCCAGCGGTTGCTACGGGTCCGTTTATCACTACCAGCAACGATGTTTTAGGTATCTTGATTTACTTTTTTATCGCAAAAATGATATTAGGGTTTTAAAACAACCTTCATTTGCTTTTCAGCATTCACTTTTTGTTATTTTACAACACTTCCGCAACTACAAACGTGCTTCCTCCAACAAAGATAAAGTCAGTGGGAAGTGCTTGTGCTTTAGCAGCATTTAAGGCTTCTGCTACTGAAGAATATGCGTCCCCTTGGAGTCCTTTTGCAGTGGCAATTTCCTTTAATGTATCTACGTTAAGTCCTCTTGCAATAGCAGGACTGCAAAAATAATAGGTAGCTTCTTTTGGGAAAAGCTCTAAAACACTATTTACATCTTTTTCTTTTACAAAACCCACTACAATATGAAGATGTGTATAGGTTTGCTTTTTGAGTTGTTCCATCACATAAGTAAGTCCGCCCACATTATGTCCTGTATCACATACGATAGTAGGGTAGGAGCCAAGGGTTTGCCAACGACCTTTCAGGTTTGTATTGTGCACCACGTGTAAAAGCCCTTGTGCAATATTCTCCGGAGTAATATTCCACCCCTGGTGGATAAGCAAATCGGTAACAGCTATTACTCCTTTGATGTTTTTCTTTTGATAAGCACCTTGAAGGTCGGTTGTAAGAGAAGTTTCTATGTGATTGGCAAAAATAATAGGAGCATTTATTTCTTTAGCTTTTGCTGTGAAGACGGGAGCAGTTTCCTCTTGATATTCACTGATTACTACAGGCACATTTCGTTTGATAATACCAGCTTTTTCAAAAGCTATTTTAGGTAAAGTATCTCCTAAAATATCAGTATGGTCTTTGGAGATATTGGTAATAAGAGAAACTTCGGGAGTGATAATGTTAGTGGAGTCAAAACGCCCTCCTAAGCCTACTTCTATCACAGCGATATCTACTTTTTTATTCTCGAAATAGCTGAACGCCATTCCTACTGTCATTTCGAAGAATGAGAGGTGATATTCTTCCAAAAAGGGTTTGTTTTTAGCTATAAAACTTACCACATAGTCTTCAGGTATTTCCTTCCCATCAATTTTGATACGTTCGCGGAAGTCTTTGAGGTGTGGAGAGGTGTACAATCCTACCTTATATCCTGCCTCTTGTAGGATAGATGCGAGCATACTGCTGGAAGAACCCTTTCCATTAGTCCCTGCGATATGCAAACTTTTGAATTTTGTTTGAGGATTTCCTAACACCGAAGTAAAGGCAAGGATATTATCTAATTTGTTGTTCAAAGCGGTTTTACCTTGTGTCTGAAATATTGGCAAGCGGTTGAACATCCACGAAAGTGTTTCTTGATAATTCAATGTTAAAGATAGTTTTTAGTTGTTGTACAATCAAAAATGAGATAATCAGTTATACTATAACCATTATCTCATCTTGTTAATTATCAATTATTAATTGATTTCTTATTCTCCGAGTTTAAAGTTGATAACAATAAAACCTACTTGACGTGCAGGGGCATTATCATCCGCGTTCCAGCGATGCATAGCAGCTGTTTTTCGAGCAGCTTCCAGCAAACACTGAGCAGAGTTAGTAGTTCCTTTCACACCAGCAGTAGCTTTTACTACTTTACCACTACGGTCTACTTCTATTTGTACTACTACGCGTCCTTCCTCATTGCAGTTTTGAGGTACTTTACCTTGTGAAGCAATAGTACGACCTTTCAGTCCCCAACCTTTGCCAGTACCATTACCACTTCCTGAGCCATAATAAGAATTAGCGTACTGGCTACCATCTATCTGTCCTTGATAACCAGGTTGGTTGCCATCTCCTTGTCCTGAGGTACCACTACCACCTGCATTGGCAGCTCCCAATATATTTGATAACGCATCCGAAGTTTCCCGTGAAGGCTTAGGAGCGGGTTTGGGACTCTCTTTTGGAGGGTCTTTTTTAGGTGTTTCTTTCTTCTTTTCTTTCTTTTTAGGTACTTCGGGTACAGAAACTTCTTCGTTGTTATCTTGAGCCAAAAGGTTTTCCTTTACTTCCTGTGAAGTACTCTGTTCTGGCTGTGTTTGGGGAGGCGTTTTAGTTTCTTCCTGTTTAGTAGCACTTGGCGGAGGAGTGCGCTCGCCTATTCCTACCAAATCTACTCCATAGATGACCTCTATACCTTTTTCCGGCGGTGGGTCTAAGTACTTCATTCCTGCAAAAAACAGTATGAAGATTACTAAACACATCACAGCCGTAGTGAGTGCTAATGATTTACGTTTATGTTCTGTATCGAATAAATTCATATACCTTTCTATTTTGGACGGACAGCCAAAATCACCTTAAATTGGTTTTGGTTTGCCACATCCATCACCGTTACCGCATTTTCAATAGGAACACTTTCCTCTACACGCAAAATAATAGTAGGATTTTCTACTCCATTGAGTGCTGATTTGAGCTCTGTATCGAGATTATCTACTGAAATAGGTTTCTTGTCAAGAAAATAGTTTAAATCTTTATCAATGCTTACTGAAACGTTTTGTGTATTGGTGCTTTTACCTTTAGCTTTAGGCAATAACAAATCGAGTGCATTGGGGCTGTTGGCAGTAATCATAAAGAATATTAGCAACAGGAACACAATGTCCGTCATAGACGACATACTGAACTCAGGACTTATCTTATTTCTACCTTTTAATTTCATAATTAGATGAGAGTAGTTTTTTAAGACCTATAGAGGTTCGTTTAACAAGTCTAAGAATTCAACAGCATTGGCTTCCATTAAGTGTACCACCTTATCAGTTTTTACTACTAAGTGATTGTAGCCTACATAAGCAATAATTCCTACTATAAGCCCTGCTACGGTAGTTGCCATTGCAGTGTAGATACCACTTGCTAATGACCCCATCTCTGCCTGACCGCCTGCTGAAGCCATTTCGTGGAATGACATAATCATACCAACAACTGTACCTAAGAAACCAATCATAGGTCCTGCTCCTGCAATAGTAGCGAGAATAGCTGTGTTCTTTTCAAGATTGTAGACCTCTAAAGTGCCTGCATTTTCAATAGCTTTATTAATATCTTCAAGAGGTTTACCTATACGAGAGACCCCTTTTTCAATAAGGCGTGCTACAGGAGTATTCGATTGTACACAAAGCATTTTAGCGGCATCTAAGCGCCCAGCTGAGATACAATCACGTATTTTATACATAAAAGTTTTATCCATCTTAGAAGCTGCCTTAATAGCAAAAAGGCGTTCAAAATAGAGGAAAAGAGCTACAGCGAGCATCACAAATAAAATACCAATAATAATGATACTGCCCATACCACCATCTAGAATCAGTTCCATTATAGAAAGGGTTTTCTCTTGTACTGCGACGGGAGCAGTGTCAGTTGCAGTAGTTGCAACGTCTACAGAAGTTTGTAATCCTAACATATTATTTTTGTTTTTCTGTTTAAAAATATCGCAAAAGTAAGAAATAATTATCAATAGACAATAATTAATTAATAATTAACAATTTATAAAATTATAAATACTTGATAATCATTTGTTATTTAAATGAATAATTAACAAAAATACCTCTATTTCATTATCTGCTCTT
>NZ_AJZR01000050.1:0-6261 GCF_000271925.1 Capnocytophaga sp. oral taxon 412 str. F0487
TTATACAACCAAAGAGGGATATAAGAATTTTAATAGAGCTCTAAGAGGTGAAATACCTATGACTGATTTTTATATCTCTCAGAAAAACTTAATGAACCAAGCGTTAAATAAATTACCTAAGTATAATAAACCTGTATATAGAGGCTTAGGCAAAGAGGGATCTAAATATTTTTCATCATTAAAAAAGGGAGATAAAATTACAGAAAAAAGTTTTCTTTCTTCTTCATTAGATGAAGATGTTGCAGAATTATTTATGTATAGAAATAATGGGAATACAATCCTAATTATAGAGTATAAGTCTGGTGTTTCAATAGCTAATATTTCACAATCAGGTTTTGAAGGAGAGATATTATTAAAGTCAGATAGAACATTTATAATAGAAAATAAAATATTTAAGCCACGATTTGATGAATCAGATCCTTTGATTCAAGAAATTTATCTAAAAGAAATTGAATAATGAAGAATTTAGAGGAAAAAATAGAGTTTTTAAAGGAACAAAAAGTTCCTCTTGAAGAAATTAGACTCCTTGAAATTTTGAAAAAAGAAGAAGAGTGGAATTTATTGTCAAAAAAAGAGAAACAGAACAAACGAAAATTTGCAATATCTTTTTTAGAAAGAGAATCTCATAAAAATATCAATATAGAATATGAAAGAAATATTATTAAACTATATGATATAGGAGAGAATATCATCCATAATACAATGTATACAGATAAAATTTATCTGAAACGACTTTGTATATTAATTAATATACAACAAGATTTTATAGATGAAATGGATATAAATAATCTTTATAAAATAAGAAAAGTAGATATAAATATCATAGAAAATCTATTTAAAGAGATAAGACAAGAAGATTCTCAAGAATATCATAGTCTTAACCTCAATAACTATTTAATCCTATTTGAAAAAGTTTGGAAAAAGAAATAATTATATGAATAATAAATATAAACAATCTATACTACATAATGAAATAGAAGATTTCCTTTTAGGAAAAGGAAAGTATTTTGTTATGGACAGAGATAGAGGAGAGCATGACAGTACAGATATTTATTCAGAGATCTTAGAATATTATTTATTAGAAGGTGAAAACTATGAATTAACGGAGAAAAATATTATTAAAATATTGAAAACAAAAAAAGATATTTCAGGAGAAGATTTGTTACAACTTTTAGGAATATTATGGTCATATTTTGTGCATAGCTTCAAGGGAGATAAAAAACTAAAGAAAGAATGGAAAATTTCAAAAGAATTAAAAGACTTATTTATTAAAAATATAGAAACACTTAATTTTAACAATATAGAAACATACAATAATATTAAATGGATTATTATAAATCTAAAAAGAAAATATAACTTTGATATGAGCTTATCAAATGATGAGTTTATATAAGTATTGATATAATCAAAGATATGGATTTTTTTAAAGATCAATTTAAATGGGAAAAAGTAAAAAAATTCTAAAATATGACAAATAAAGATTTAATAGAAATGTTGAAGCATTCTAATGTTGATAATTATTCAGACCCCTTTGCTAAAGATTATGTATCTTGGAGTATTCTTGGTAAAGATTTAGAAAATAGATTAATTTTTATTTCAGAAGTAGAAAATTCTGATGATGGTATCACGATGGAAGAATGTCATACAAATGAGAATTATTGGTCTGCAAATTATCCTATATCTTTGAATTATTACCCTTATAATAATTGTAAAATTTATAAGGACATAGATTATAATTCTTTTTATTTCATTTATACAGAATGGGGAGGGCACTCACCTGAAAAACGTTGTAGGTTGATTCAAGAAAAATTGATTGTGACATAATCTTTAGACTCTATTATACATTATTTAGTAATACTTAACAAAGTTTGAAGAAGAAAGGAGATGATCCTATCATTTAGGAGAAGAGTCTTATACACTATTAAACGGCAGAAGCATCTTTTCCTGCTCCAAATAACATTGTAATATACACTTCTACAGCAGAAATAGAGAAAGTACTAACAACGCCTATATTACCTAATGGTAAAAAAGGAGGAGGTTTTTTACAGATGAATAAGATAATTTCAAATAAGAATAATCTTATTAGAGTATTTGAGAATGATTTAAATTTAATATCATAGACAATGCTTTTAAAACTTCTCAAAATAATAATCCATTACCATATACGAAAACGGGGATGACTGGTTCAAAGACAAATATTATCCCAGAATATGTAAAATTAAAATGATATTATTTTTAAAGGAGGGGAGACAATGATTGTGTATGATAATAAAGGAAATATTGTTTCAAGGTATGAGTATATAGGTTTTGATGAAAATAATAAAGTATTGGTCAATAAATGGATAAAAAAATAATTTTTACGGGTAGAAATATGAATTGGTTAATATTTAAGGGAAGATTAGAATATTATACCATTAACTCTGGTAGAATAACTCAAGGAGTTAAAACTGAACAATTGTTAAGTAATCGACTATTACTGAAAGAAATAATACAGAATGGTTTTGATAGTTATGAAAAAAACTTTGAAGGTAGGGAAAAAAATCTTTGGGATAATGGAACGGTTACTTACAATAGACAAAATAAGAAATTCTATATTCCTATCTCCGAAAATTTTATAGAGTTTTATCAACTAAATTGGACAAGCGACAATTGGAATAAAGAATACATTACATTATCCAATACTCATTTGAGCCAAGATAATATAGATTCGTTTTATGAATTCTCAATTTTAGTAGAAATAGAGGGCATACGTATTGGTGATGTAGATAATTTTGGTGACAAAATCTGTTTTTCTTTTCCAAATGATAATCAAGAAGTAAAAAATAAAATGATAGAATTATTTGGAGAACCACAAGTTCATCCTCAAAATATGGACGATAAATATGGACAATTTGCCAAAAACTATTTTTTTATTGATCGAACACGAATGGATAAAATCATCGGAATAAAAAAATACCGAGATACATCAACCATTGGTCAGCCAGATGGTGAACAATTTACAGGAAAACAAGAAGAAATCATTTTAGACTTGCATAATTTTGATGAAAATATTTATAAAGTTTTCAAAGAACATCAAATGATTGATTTAGAAAGTTAAAATATTAAATAGCTAAATAAAATATAAGAAATATCTACTACATTAACTCTCATTTATTAAATATTGCATTGATTTTTTAAAAAATCAATGTAATAGTAGTAAAGTAAAATTATGGATATAGGAAATATTTTTAAAATAAAAAAAACAGATTCTTTAGAAATATGGAATAATGTAGAAAGTTTAGATAATAATATATATGTTGTTAAGGAACTAGATAAGACAGTTCGATTTGAATATAATAATTGTTATAAAAAGATAGAGGTATTTTTAAAAGAACTTATTCCTTTTACTTTTTTTAATAGTATCATGAAAGAAGATTTTATAGCATTGTATAATTTTTATGATGAACAAACTTATTTCAATTTTAATACTAATAATAAGAAGATTAATCTAATTTGTGATAGATATTTTGTGAATAATTATCAAAATGCAAAAATAAAAGAGTTTTATATTTCTTTTGAGTAATCAAAAACCTTCTATAGTACAAAAAAAGAGCTTTTGCAGAAGAGAGGTAATTTAAGAAATGAGATTATAGGATACTATCAAAAATGGCAAACAGGAAGTACACTACCCAAAGGAAACTATTGGACTTTTGATAAACCAACATCTATTTCAGAAGTGATAGGAGGTACAGCAGTAATGCCTGAATGGAATGGGATGACAAAAATTATTGAAATAGAAGCACCTTCTCAAGGAATATATGTTTGGAGAGGGGTTGCTGCTAGGCAACCTACTTCTTTAGTAACTAAAGATTTCTTTTTGAAAGGAGGAATAGAGCAAGTAATTTTTGATTATAAGCAAAATAAGATAAATCTCCCAGAAATAACAAAAAGTATAAAAGAATTAAAATGAATGAAATAATAAATCTTATTCAAAATAAAATGGGTTTAATGAGAAAAGAATTAGAAAAGAAAATCGAAGAAATTCCTTTTTGGCAACTAAAAACTCTTTTCTCAGAGAAAGATTTATATTCTTCACAGGAAGAATATAAAAAAAGTATATTAAATAACTATGAAAAAACAAATTTTTTATATCAAATATTAGAGAAAGATTTATCTATACTTAGAAATAATGAAAAAAAGGAATTAAATCTTTTTTCTATATCTCCGAGATCTTTAGAAGGGAAAGGATACTCTGAAAATCAGATAGAAGAATTTTATAAATTTATTGATAAAATAAAAGAATTATTAGAGGTTAAAAAAGAGTAAAAATTATCAACAAAGTTGTATTACAGTACGTCGTGCTTAGGCACTGGCAGAAGTAGTGGGAGCTGTGGGGGACATAGGAGTGAATGTATCACAGCATATAGACCCTAATAGTCTTTTAGGGCAGGTTGTAAACAGCTACAACTTGGCAATGGGAGTTATAGGGATAAAGAATCTTGGACAAGCAGGTTATAAGTTTACAAAGAACCTACCACAAGCTACAAAAAATCTTCTACAGAAGAATGGGAATTTGAGAGTTCAACTCGCTAAAAGATATCAGGATTGGAAAAAAGGAATAGAGAAATTAAAGACATTAAATAAAGAAGAAAGAGATTTATTAGATAAGCAAGAAGAAGTATGGAGAAGTTTGGGATTTGTAGATGATTTTAAAAATCTCATTTACAGAAATGTAAGTTATGAAGATTTTATAAAAACTTTTAATGCTACAGATGAACAATACAAAATAGCATTTAAGCTATGGGGTGAAGAAAAATGGGATGAGCTTTATAAGTTCTTTAAAGAAAATAGAATAAATGAATGGAATGGAGTTGTATGGCCTCCTTTTAATGGGGCAAAATCAATTCTTAAAGTAGAAAGAGGAGAAGAATTGGCTGGAAAAGTCTTTGATAGGTTTCAAGTAGGTAAAGATGCAGAAAAATTGGATGGAAGATTTGCTAGTCCTGTACTTAATAGTGCTGAAGGAGTAGAAGATTTAGTATTTACTTATGATTCAAGAGCTTTATCTAACCCTATAACAGAAGGGACTTACTATTATAAATTTAAAATGAAAAAAGGATTACCCTCAAACTTAGAATTTGAATATGCAGAAGCTATTCCTTGGTTTAAATTACAAGGAACAGCAGATCAGATTAGGTCAAGTGAAAAATTTTCAGAAATATCAGGACATATAGAAATTATAGAGGTTTTAAAATTTGAAAAAGGAAAATGGAAAATCCAAAAATTAAAATAATAAGAGAATTTAAAGAATACGCATATTATAATCCTTTGAATGTTTTCAAAGGACTAAAAAAAACAGGAACTAATATTAATATATTTGGCAATCAAGTAGCTATTTGTATTTCTGAAGAAGATATATCTTTTTATATTTGGTTTGGAATAGTAGGAGATATTTTTAATACAAAAAAAATAGATGTTGAAACCATTCCTTTCAATCATTCTATAATATTAAAAACAAAAGAAGAGACTACATATACGATCTATTTTCAAAGTTATCTAAACAGATTTTTTATGCTGTTGTCATCCTCCAAAAGAAGTAAAGAATCCCAAAGTCTATTAGAAGATATGTACGGTGATGATATTTTTCACATTTATGGGATATGGGAGGTAAAACTCTCAAAAGAGTTTGAACAAGAGTTGTTTTATTCAGAAGATTAAATATTATTTTGAATAATACAATAGAAAAATAGAAGAAAGGAGATAGAGAGAATAATTTTGATTTTAAAAAGTTGTCAGAAGATATCCGTAATAATTATGATAAATACAAGGAAAGAGAAGTTTTCCCTTTTCTATGATGATAATTTAATGATTATTAGAGTTTAGTCCTTATCTTAGTCTTTCTAAAAGCTTAAAAGACTCATATGCTATAAAAAGATATACATTAGAATATTATGGGAGAAATAAAAGAAATATATATAAAAAGATGGGATTATATTTTGTACGAAATTGATGATAAGAAAATATTAACTGTAATGTTTTTCGCTTCTTACGTTGATTATCCGAGAAGTTTTTATTTAGAAGGAAGTGAACTTAATTTAAATTATGATGAATTATCTGTTCTTGCAGAGAGGATTAGATTTAATTATGATGCTTTTAAAAATAGAGAGATAATTCCTCCTATTATGAAATAAATTCTCATTGTTCTCGTTAGACAAAAACTAGTATAGGTAACTCAATTAGACAATCCTTCTCAGGCTGAAAAGCAATTAGTGGAGAAGCAAG
>NZ_AJZR01000051.1:0-1840 GCF_000271925.1 Capnocytophaga sp. oral taxon 412 str. F0487
TGCACTTGGCTCTTTTCGTCTATCTGCTCGGTGGTAGTAAACTCCTGTTCGGTGCTATACATATAGCTCTCTTCACCAAATACCGAGCTACTATGGGCTGTTTCTAAGCCACAAGCTACTCCCACTTTGTAGATGTAGGTACGTCCTCGTTTGAGTCCTGTAACTTTGGTATAGGGCATACTCACCTTTTGCGATTTCCACGTCTTGCCCTTCTCGCGGTACATCACCTTGTAAGGGTATTCCTGATTAGGCATCATCGCCTGAGCACTCCAGCGCAGTTGTACCGAGGTGCTTTCGGTCATCGCGGTGAGCATTCGTGGCTACATCACGAAGGGTCTATTTCAATATGTCAAGGAACGTTGTTTTAAGGTTTGTAATTATACAACCTTTTAAACTTGTATAAAATAATTCTATCTTACAAATAAAAACATTAATATTTTATAGAATACTCTCTGCTAACGAATCTTCTTTTAAAGGTAATTTTTCAGGATAAAAAATAAAAATAACATTATCGTCATTTATCAATGAAATATATTCTTTTTCTTGCCACTTTAATAAAACAGGTAGCACTTTGTTATAATTATCTCTGAAATGTTTATTCACTATATCCATTAAATCCCAATCTATTATTGGAGTTATTAAATAAATATTATCACGGTAAATAGTGTCTACTAGTAATTTGATAAGATTTTTACGCTTCATATTTCTTTAAATATTATTATTTTCCTCATACTTTTAATAATTTATGAAAGAGTCATAATCTATTAGAAGGTAAGTCTATAATTTTAAACTTCTCTTCAGATATAATTTCAATAATCCCTTTTTTTTCTAAAAAAGGCAAAAACTCTTTTATTACATTCTTTTGTTTTTCATGTTGAGTAAAATCACTAATAGACCATTCGTTTCCAAAATTCCTGTAAAAAAATTCTATTTTATATAGAAAATTATCGATTATTGCTTTTGTTTTCATAAGATAAACTTTCTAACAATAGAACATCTCTTGCGGGTAAATTTTCGGGAAATAACATAAATATATATTCATCATCATTTATTATAGAAATATAGTTTTTTTCTTCCCAGTATTTGAGAATTGGCAAAATTTTTTGATATTCAGCTTTGATATTTTTAGAGAAGGCATTCCATCTCCATTTAGGATTATAGGCAGAGGGATCATAACAAATATTATCAATTATTATCTCTATTATTTTTGAACGTTTCATAGCATAGTGTTATTTAAAATTGATTATTTCACCTGTTTTTAAGTTAATTAATCTTTTCAACTTTATTTGAGATTGTGTTATAAATTGCGTTGCTCCTCCTTTTCCAAAATTTGGATAGCTCCTTGTTAAAACTTCCATATATTCAGCATTGTTCCATTTTGCTTTTGGAATATGAGTCTTATTTATTAGCTGGTTAGCATCAAACTCTGCACGCCAAACAGCGTCTGTATATTTTGCATTTAACTGCATTTTATCAATAGCGATTAGGGGATCATCTATTTTATCTAATGAGAAATATGTTTGTCCTTGCCCTATTTGTTCTGGAATAATACCTGAAGATTTTAATTGCTCTAAATAATTAGCATTAGAACCTATATGTCTGTAAGCTATTTTTCCTTTTATTAATTCATTTGCTACATCATCTATTTTATTTTCAAACCCTAATGCTTTCCAAACCTCCGCTTGCTTCTCCACTAATTGCTTTTCAGCCTGAGAAGGATTGTCTAATTGAGTTACCTATACTAGTTTTTGTCTAACGAGAACAATGAGAATTTATTTCATAATAGGAGGAATTATCTCTCTATTTTTAAAAGCATCATAATTAAATCTAATCCTCTCTG
>NZ_AJZR01000052.1:0-46151 GCF_000271925.1 Capnocytophaga sp. oral taxon 412 str. F0487
CCCAGCTATCGCTGGCTACCTTCAAAGGAGGAATGTGGTGACGGGAAAGAGAATTAGTAAATTAGAAAATTTGTAGGAGAAGTTTAATGGGAGTGTGGCGGTGGAAAAGCGATTGAAAGATAGTTTTTTGACCTGTCGGACTTATGAGAGGAGTGGGACGAGAGCGATGACTTTATTAATGTATATAAGAGGTATTGTTTACCAATAAGACCGTTTATGAAAAAATATGTAATAGCGTGGGGGTTCTTCCTCTGCTGTTTTGTGGGCGCTTTCGCCCAAATGATTAGTGTATCGGGTAAAGTAACCGATGTGACAAACCACCCTTTGGAAGGAGCAGCAGTAGTGGTTAAAAATGACAACATACTGCTATCTATGGGAACCCTTACCGATATCAAAGGGGAATTTCGGATTTCTGCAAAAGCAGGAGAAGTGATAAGGATTTCGTACTTAGGTATGAAATCTTGTGAATTTACCGTTTCGGCTGAACAACCTTTCTTAAAAGTGCATTTGGAACCGGAGATTATCACTTTAAGTTCTACCGATGTAGTAGCTACGGGCTACCAAAATCTTCACAAAGAGCAAACTACTTCGGCTTATACCAAAATAAGGACAGACCAGCTCAACCGTCAGCTTAATAGAACCGTACAAGAAGCTATTGAGGGACAAATAGCGGGTGTGCGCTTTACAAAAGACCCTTTTACAGGGAAAGAGGTGCCTATACTGCGCGGGGTAGGTACTTTTTCGGGCAATGTGGGCTATTCGCCTTTGGTGGTGATTGACAACATTCCTACCGATACGCCATTAGAGGATATCAACCCCAAAGATATCGAGTCGGTAACGGTACTGAAAGACGCTGCTGCGACGGCTATCTACGGGGTGCGCGCTGCCAATGGGGTGATTGTGATTGTCACCAAAAAGGGCTTGCAGAATGGTTTGCGTATCAACGTGCATACCGACCTGTTCTATACTTTCAAACCCAATATGAGCCGTATGCGCTACGCTTCGACGTCCGACCTTATCGACCTCGAAACGGCTTTCTACCAAAGCAAATTGGCTGATAGCAATGGTAATGTAGATGACCTTTTTGCTTCCTACGGAGAAATTGGGGGCAGGCAAACAGTGAGGTATTACTCGCCTCTCTTCCAGCTATACCGCGACCAAGCCAAAGGAAAACTCAGCCAGCAAGAGGTGAACAGCACGCTTAACGAGTGGCGCAACCGCGATTACCTTCGCGACTTCAAGCGTTATGTGTGGCAACCTATCATCAGCAAACGCTACAATATAAGCGTAGAAAGTGGTAATAACCGCAGTCAGAATTACGCTTCGTTGCAATATGAAGACACCGATGAGCGTATCGTTACCGAAAAGACCCGCGCTCTCAACCTTTATTTAAAAAACACTTACCAGCTCACACCTTGGCTAAAAAGTACCATAGGGGTGAATGGCAGATATACCGCTGTTGATGCCGTGGCTGAACAAGTGCGGAATTTGTATACCGATTACTTAAAGCAACCGCGTTACACTCGGCTATTGGGTACGAATCCGTATGCGGGTTTTAATTTAGTTGCCCCCATAAACGGACATATTTTAGAACAAATTGCGGGCAACGACGCTTTCCGCCCGTATAGCTTCAATTTATTGGAATCGATAGCACAAGAGCATCAAAAACAGTACAACCTCAGTTTGCGTCCGTTTGCAAATCTGCAAGTATCTATCCTCAAAGGCTTGCAATACCAAAGCTATTTTCAATATGAGTTAAACACTCACAACAGTGAAACTTTCTTTGGCAAAGACACTTATTATATGCGTTTGCGCCACAACCAATTGGTAAAACAAGATGCTACTACTCAAAAATTCTCTTCTGAACTGCCCGAAGGCGGTTATTACGAACAGGAGAAAGGGCAAACACAGCATTATACCTTCCGTCAGCAGTTGGATTTCAATCGCACTTTTGCGGAGGCACACAATGTGACAGCGCTATTGGGCTTCGAGATGCGTCAGCACTACACCCCGCGCAATACTAAGGAAATGCAATATGGTTACGACGAGCAAACGCTCTCCTTCCCTACCCTGAACTGGAAAGACCTCTACAATCCTGGTGTTACTAGCTATCTCTACGGCAGGCAGTCGCTATCGCTGAGCCGTAATCAGCAAAGCGAAACCAAACACCGCTTTATCTCTTTTTATAGCACGTTGGGCTATTCATACCATCAGAAATACAACCTCACAGGGAGTGTGCGCGTAGACCAAGCTGATATGTTTGGGGCAGACCCCAAGTACAAATATCGTCCGCTATGGTCAGTAGGCGGCAGCTGGAATTTGCATCGCGAAGATTTCTTCTATGGTAATGTGGTAAACTTGCTAAAACTGCGCCTTACCTATGGTGTCAGTGGTAATGTAGACCAAACTACTACCCCTTTCTTACGCGGACGTTTGCTTACCGATGTGCGAGGCGCTTACCCTAGCCAACAGTATTTACAGTTCAACGATACCGATTTACCTAACCCTAAATTACGTTGGGAAAAGACTGAAACCACCAATTTAGGTATTGACTTCGGTATGTGGTATTGGCTCTCAGGAAGTATCGACCTTTATCGTCGTTACAGTTCCGACCTGTTGGTACTGACCGAACTCGACCCTACCGTAGGTGCTCAAAGACGACTCATCAATAACGGAGCTTTACTAAACAAAGGAATAGAAGTGAGTTTGAATGCTACGCGTGAGTTAGCCAAAGATTTGCAACTTACTGTAAGAACTACTTTTGCCTACAACAAAAATACCATTGAGAAAGTGAGTAGCAAGCCTACTAATGCCGTAGAATACGCTCGTAACCCCTTGCGTTATTACAAACAAGGAGACGACTTTAACTCGCTTTATGCCTATCGGTACAAGGAAACCACCAATGGCTACCCTATTTATTTAGACGAAAACGGCAACCCTAATACGACTTTCGACGCCAATGGTGTGCCCACTATTAAAGATATTAAAAGCGAAGATGCCCTCGTAAGATTAGGAACGATGAACCCCACCTTTAACGGAGCTCTTAGCTTGCAACTGCGCTATAAGGCTTTTGAGCTCGGTACGATGTTTATATATGCGGGTGGACATAAACTTCGCAAAGACACTTATTCCATCAATCAAGAAAGCGAAACCCATCGCGATATTACCCAACGTTGGACAGCTACGAAACCCACCGATATGCCCCGTATGTCGTTCGACTATCCAGCCACTTTGAGACGCACTGCTAATACGGTGAATACTCTTTGGCAATTCGGCGACAATCACGTGGTAAACGCCGATTATATCAAATGGCGCAATGTGTTATTTTCGTGTTATATTCCTAAAAACATTTGTGAGAAATTGCGCTTACAAGAGGCTAAAATCACCGCTCAGCTCAACAATCTACTCACTTGGTGTGCTGCTGGCGACGATATAGACCCCGAAACCTATCACCTCAACTCTGGAAGTCGCGCTTTGCCCGTAGCAACAGCAGCGTTTTTCGGTATATCATTTAGTTTTTAGCCAGCCGTAGCAGCCGTGGCACGGCAGGCAGACAGTTTTTATACCTTAATAATTTTACAATGAAAAGAATTGCAACCATCATATTCATAGCCCTGTTTCTCAGCGCTTGTGACAAATACACCGACCTTACGCCCAAAGGTGAAAAGATTATCAACACCGCCGAGGAATACTACGATTTGGTAGTACTCCCCACTAAAAACTACCCTCCTTTTAACTTCCGCACTCTGGTAGACGACAATTGGGTAAAGGAAAGTAGTATCATCGGTAAGACACCCGACTTGAACAGCATCAACTTCTATTACGAAGAAAGTGCCCCACGTGCCGATTACATCGAGTCGTCTCCCTTTTATAACAATGTATACAGCTATATAGGTAGGTGGAATATGATTATCACTACCGTTGATAATGCCAAAGGCGATGCCTCACTAAAAGCACGTGCCAAAGCCGAAGCGCGCTTGCTAAGAGCTTTTGATTATTTTATGCTGGTAAACGTTTACGCCAAAGGCTACGACCCTACCACAGCAGCTACCGATGGTGGTGTGTGCCTAATGCGTGAATTCGACTTAGAAGCTCACCCTACAAAAGCTACCGTAAAAGAAGTGTATGACTTTATTCAAGAAGATATTGAGGCGGCATTGCCCCTTTTGCAAGAACACCCTGTGAATGTATATCACCCCTCATTAGCTTTTGGCTATGCCTTGAAAGCCAGAGTGCACCTATTCAGAAGAGAATATCAGCAGGCATTAGTGGCAGCCCAAAAGAGTCTGTCGTACAACAACCAACTGATAGATATGGTGGCTTATGAGGCAAGTCCTACCCCTATCACGGTAGATAAAAACCCCGAAGTGCTCAACTTAGCCTATATGAATGGACATACCGAAATGAACATTTGGTACATCTACCCCGTGAGTCCTGAGTTTTGCAACCTTTTCGATACCGAAAACGATATGCGCTTCAAGCTCTTCTTCAATAAAAACCACCGTTATAACGATAAAGGTTCGGGTACTGCCAACTGGGATATGCCCGCCACTAAGTTCTTCTACCCTACGGTGGGAATGAAAACAGGTGAGATGTACCTTACTTTAGCCGAGTGCAAAGCGCGCTTGGGCAACCTCAGTGGGGCGATGCAAACGCTAAATATCCTCCGTAGCAAACGCATAAAAGGCAGTGGTGTAACCCTCGCTACCCCTGCTACTACTGAGGAGACCGTAAAACTCATCATCGACGAGCGCCGTAGAGAGCTCGCTATGGGCTTTAATCGCTTTTTCGATTTAAAACGATTGAACACCGAGAGTGCTTATGCCAAAACCTTGCAACGCACCTTCCCTCTGGTGAATACCACCGTACCGCAACGCACCTATACCCTGCCTCCCAATTCGCCTATGTACATCGTTCCGTTTCCTAAGGACGTAATGGAGAAGAACCCATCGCTTACACAGAATTATTAATCAAAATAACGACAACTGTCCACCGAAAAGCTCCTTATGCTTGTTGTGGCTATTAGCGATAAGCAAATGGCGAAGTTTGGCGGGTTCCATACTGCCTGCCAACGGCGTAGCCCCGCTACAAGTGATGAAGTATTTTGCTCTGTTTAAGGTTACCCCTATTTGTTTGAGCGAGTAATACGTGAGCTTCTGAAAAGTACGCGCCGCTAGTATCTTCTGTACCGACCGTACTCCCACCCCCGGAACGCGCAAGAGCATTTCACGCGGAGCCGTGTTCACATCTACGGGGAAAAGATGAGGGTGACGCAATGCCCACGCTAATTTAGGGTCTATCTCCAAATCGAGGAACGGTTGCCGAGCATCTAAAATCTCATCAGGAGCAAAGCCGTAGTAACGCATCAGCCAATCGGCTTGGTATAGGCGGTTTTCTCTCACTATGGGCACTTGGCTGTGGATAGACGGTAACCTACTGTCCTGCAATACCGGCACATAACCCGAATAATACACTCGCTTCATTTCAAGCTTGTCATACATATAGCTGGCAACCTTTATAATCTTATGGTCGGTTTCGTCAGTCGCGCCTATAATCATTTGGGTGGTCTGTCCGGCAGGCGCAAACTTAGGCGTATGCTTAAACTTCTTCTTTTCAAGCGAATGCATTGCCAACTCGTTCTTCACCTGTTGCATCGGGGTAAGCATCTGCCGGTGGTCTTTCTCTGGCGCAAGCAGTTTCAACCCCTCTTTGGTAGGTATTTCAAGATTAACGGACAGACGGTCGGCATAAAGCCCTGCTTCGTGAATCAATTCTTCGCTTGCCCCAGGTATTGTTTTCAGGTGAATATAACCATTGAAGCGCTCTTCTGTCCGCAACTTCTTAGCTACACGCACCAATCGTTCCATCGTAGTATTAGGGTCTTTGAACACTCCCGAACTCAAGAAGAGCCCCTCGATGTAATTCCGTCGGTAGAAATTAATAGTAAGGTCTACCACTTCCTGCACACTAAAAGCAGCGCGCTGTATATCGTTACTGCGTCGCGACACACAATAAATACAATCGTAGATACAGTGGTTCGTAAGTAAGATTTTGAGCAAAGAAATACACCTGCCGTCCTCAGTAAACGAGTGGCAGATACCGAAGTTCGCAGCGTTGCCCAATTCACCTTTCACCGCCTTACGAGTGCTCCCACTACTCGAGCAAGATACGTCGTATTTGGCAGCATCGGCAAGGATAGCCAGCTTTTCTTTGATACGTTCAAAATCCATTTAATTTATTTTAGTATAACGAATCACGAGTGCAAATGTACTACTTTCTATTGAAATACTACACAAACAAACTTACTTCAACTCATCACAATAAAAACTAATACGTCCCCCTGTGTCGCCTATTTCAATACTCTCGTCATACCAACTCACTACTTGTAACTTAAAATAGCGCAACCCATCGGCTGTGCGGATGATATAAGTGTGAAACGAGGGGGTATAAGAGGGGGGTGGCCCTGAGAATACCAATGCCTTATTGAGTAACGGATTAGCATTGGTTTTGGTTTGTTGGGGACCTTTATTGGGGTCAAACCAAGGTATCCCCGTGATGTTATGAGCTACGGTATAGCTCACCCATTCACGCTGAGACATCGTGATGGATATATTGTTAGTATCCACTACCCATACTATATCACGAGGCACTTGCGAAACACTCGTCCAGCGGTCATACCCCTGAAAACCCATATCGGCAACACCCCCTCGTCCATTACCACTGGTGCCACTGTTGGTGCGAAGCTTATTGCCACAGAAAGCCAGATCCCAGTCCATCCGTGTCTTTTGCTCTCCCTCTCTGATATCACTGTTTACTTGCTGTGCGTTGAATATCTCCCCCGTCCGCAGGTTGTAATATATCCAGTCATTGGTTACCTCATTGATATACCCCGAACGACGCGGTAGCACCTTCCCCGTAAAGGGGAGCGCCTCATACTTCACACAAGCCATACACAAGAAGGCTATTAATATACTATATATGCACCTTTTCATATTGTTCATTTTTATTTTCAGCTTTACCAAAAGCTTGTAATGTAGAACCTCTGGTAAAGCTGAAAAATGTCTAATATTCTTATTTCTTAACAAAAGTAGCAGCTATCTGCAATCCCGTCTCAGGGTCGAGAAAAGTAAGTATTGCGCTAGGATTTGCTGCATTGATATACATACGCAACACTCCTTTAGTAGAAGTTTTTAACTTCGTTTTTCCATCCGTACTATATATGGTAGAAGTTACCTCTACCGCTTTGAGCTTGCAAGTACTGTGAGTAGCAATATTATCATACTTAGCAAACTCACGCTTGGTGATAATATCGTGAAACCTGCCTACAGCTCTCAGCTCTATTTGCTGTTTGCCTACCTTAGTTTTAGCTAAGGTAACGGTAAGGCGTCCTGCAGGGTCACGTCCTTCTTTTCCATTCCAAGAGAAGCTAAGGGGCAATTGTGCTTTAGTAGCCTTCTTTTCATAGGTTACGGTAGCATCAAAAATCCTTTGGGTACCCAAGCTATCGATGGCATCTTGTGGATTAACTTTAAATACTTGTAGGTTTTGCTTGAGTTTCTCTTCAGCTAAGGCTTCTTCATAAGTAAAGAGTGCTTCCTCAAACTCGGCTTCGGTGCGGTTGCCCACTACTTTTTGGCGGAACACATACCCCGTTACGTTCATTATGTTATAGTTCAAGTTCATCTCTATCTCGTGGGTATCGAGATTGTAATAGGCTTTCACCATACTGTTTCCTCCGCGTACGGGCTTGTCGCCTTTGTAGTTCACCTCATCTTCGTAGGTAGTCGTTACAGCGTTGTCGTCATAGAGTTTCACCCAATTCCCTTTATAGAGGTCTTTGTCCCAAGAGTTGAGTTCCATTACACTAGCACGCATCACTACCGAAATAGGAAAAGGCATATTCCCTGGCTGTGTTTTGGAGATCAGTATCCCCATTTTTTGGGTAGCCTCATCCCATTTGAAGGTGAATTGCGTAGGACAACCTGTTGAAAGGAGTGTTTTGTCTACCCCTGCCATCTTCACGTGTTGCCCCAAGATAGTATACCCCGAAAGGTCTTTCTTGAGCTGGGCTATCTTATCCGACCCTTTATCTATAATTTCGTTTTGTTCTTCTTTTTTGCAAGCCGTCATTAAAGTAAGTACGGCGAGCACACTGGTGTATATAAACTTTTTCATGGATACAAATCTTTAGTTATTATTAGTAGGTTCTTGGAGTACCCCTCTTTTAATTTCTACAAAGTCAAGCGTATTGTCTTCAAAAAGGCTATAAGAGAGAATGCGCTCTACACGCTTGCGGTTGTTCACAAAATCTTTGATGTCGGGATGACGCTTGTAGAAGTCTGGTGTTACCGAAAGAATAAAAGCCCCCGCTGCAGCATCCCATTTATCAGGATCGCCAAAGTAATCTCGCTTCATCTCTTTCCATAGACTATGACCTTCTTTCACCGCTTCTCCCATAATGTCAAAACCGTAAAGTATCTTTTTAGGGAAGATAACTTTTACCCCTGGCACTTTGGCAAAAGCTAAAGCATTTCCTGCTGTCATCTCACTAAGGTCTAAGGTAGCTTTGAGCTTAGGTAAGGACTCTAAATGGAAAGACAAGAAAGTAAGAGGGTTTTTAGACTGAGAAAAGTTAGGTAGTTGCAAGCTCTCTAACTTAGGCAATCCTATAAGCTCCAACTTATCTGCACTCCAGAATGGACTCTGTCTGCTTCTGAGTATCTGGCACATCTGTTTAGAAGCCGAAAGATCAAGATTCTTGATAGTGTTATCGTAGCGAATAGTAATATCCGACAAGATTTGTGCCTCAGAGGAATTGATATATCCTGTATTTACATAGTGTAAAGAAAGCAATTCTGTCTTCTTAGCTATCCTAAAGTAAGGCAAGGTATAACGCTTCTCTTCGCTCATCTCCAAGATTATATTACCAGCAAATTGTGGGTGATTAATGATATACTCTACCCCCTCAATGCTTACTACATCATAACGCTCATCTATCTCTGGCTCCGAAGGATTGCGTGCCTCCTGACTGATAATCACTGCCAAAGAGGCACTCTCCATAGTCATCTGCTTGCTGATATCTATCTTATCCCCTTCAAACACCGTAGGATATTGACGCTTGAGTATCTTTCTAAAGATAGCATCGGGCACGGAGCGCAAGGTAGTATATTTCTCTACCTTCCCTGTGGCGTTCTCTATCTGCACATCAGCATTAGGCAACAACTTCACCAAAGCAGGTATGTTAAGCATATTGTATTTCGCACTTTGAGGAAGAATCAAACGATCCAAAGAGTGGAAAAGCGTTATCTTCTCAGCAGCGTCTTCCTCGTAATTGAACTGTGCCAAGTGCTCAAATTCATAGATAGTGTTCTTGCTGAGATTGACCGAAGTTACCGATTTAGGCAGCTGACCAAAGTCAAATACATTCGCAAACTTGTTATTAGAAAGGTTTACCTCTTTCAAGTTAGGGAACGAAGCAAGTCCCGTAACATCTGTAAGGTTTTTCCCCGATAGATCTAGTGTAGTGGTGTTCTTCACCTTATCATTCACTACCAAACGATTTCCTTCAAATGAAAACCCTTCGGCTTTAAGTGCCGTGAGAAGCGCCTCACTTTGCACCGGTTTTACTTCATCAACAGGAGGCGTATCCTCACTGTCGGACTTGCTACAAGCTCCCAGCGTCAATACCGCCAGAGCGAACAAGCATTTCTTAGTTTGATGGATAATATGAATCATCTTTTATAAAGATTATTTAATTTTCTCATTTTCTAATCTATTCCCTTACCTCTTACCTAAAAAACTATCCCCTAAAATTAAAACACACCCTCCACCTGCACAAACCATCTGCGCCCCGGCGTAGCTGGAATGTTAAACATCGTTACTCCAGAGCCTAAAGTCGAAGGAATATAATTGAAAATATTATTCACCCCAATATTCAACTTGTAATGCTTCAAAAAACGTTGTTGTACATTGAAGTTAAAAAGAGCATAAGCAGGCAATTCACAACGGAAATACGCCTCTTTGCTCACAGGGCGCCGTTGCGTACCACCACCGTATAAAGGTACTTCTTCCTGCACCGTAATGCGATCTTGCACATCAAAGGTTTTCTTGCCCATCATACTCATCGTCAGGTTTGCCGATAGGTCGTAGTTGTCGCGATACCATTTGTATTCAAGCCCTGCGGTAGCGGCGTGAGGCGAGGTAGTGTTGATGCGCAAGCCTTCTGTTTTACTTACATCTACATACGAATAGGAAGCGTTGAGCGTAAGGGCGGGCACTATCTTCCAGCGGGTGAGCAGGTCAAAGCCTAAGAGCCGTTGCTGGCTGAGGTTCATATACTCGAAGTTATACTGAAACTCGTAGATTTTCCACACCCCCTCTATCTTATCCTGAAACTGATTGATAAAGGCATTCCCCGAAATAAAGAATTTAGGTACCGCATATTCAGCTCCTACCGAAAAGTAATGGTTTTTCTCGGGTTGTAACATCTCATTGCCTACAATTTGAAACATTCCTAAGTGATCCCAATTAAAAAACAACTCTTTAATAGAAGGCGAACGATAACCTTTGGCGTAATTCAATCGGTACGAAAGGGCTTCGGTAGGCGAGAATTTTATGGCTACTTTCGGCAGTGCCATCGTACCAAATTGCAGACTGTAATTAGTGCGCAATCCGGCTTCCACTTGCCACTTAGGGCTTATCGTATAGGTGTCCTGAAAGAAGAACTCCCATTCCTTCAACCCTCGTGTGAGCATACGATTGGCTGCAAAGCGGTCGCTGGTGAGGTCGTCTTGAAAATAGTCAATCCCCAAAATGAGGTCGTGCTTTTTGAAGTATTGCGAGGTGAGCGTGAGACGCGGTTGCATAATCTTAGAGTCATACACCTTTTTATCTACATCACGGCGTTCGTGACGTTTGTAGCGCTCGTAAAAGTCGGTATGGAAAGTGCCGTGTAGTGCGAAATAGTTTTTAAGACGGTAGGAGAGTTTTAGCCCTCCGGTGAAGTCTTTGGTTTGCGAGAAATAGAGGTCTTGCACCATATCATACGAGTTCATCAAAAAGCCCGTGCCATATAGCTGTACGCTTAAGTTTTTGCTGTCGTAATACAGTTTTTGTGAAGCCGAGAGATGCTCAACCCCCTCAATACCCATTGGCGGACGCAAAAAGGTGGCTTGCACTACAGTATCTTTACTGAGAAACGGATTGGCTTCTTTGGTATACACCTTGCGATCGGGTTCTTTTTGGTAAAGGTAATATGCATCCTGACTGCTGAACCACACATCCGTTTGAGTAGTGAACTTCCCTATCTTAGCCCCTGCCGACACCCACGATTGCAGGTTGGGCTTATCGGCATTCTTTTCAAACATATAGAGAAAATCACGCCGCTCAGGGTTGTGGTAATTGCGTTCATTCATCTCGGCGTGTCGCGAACCTATCGTAATAGCAAAAGGCTTATCTGTTTTCTTGGTGATAATGTTGATGACTGCTCCTGCTGCCCTCGAACCGTAGAGGGTAGACGACGCCCCTTTCATCACCTCAATGCGCTCTACAGCGTGCAGGTTGAAGCGCTCGTAATCGAGGTTGCCCGCCATTTCACCCGTCATACGCTCGCCGTCCATCAAGAAGAGGATATGGCGTGCATCCAAGCCTTGCATACTTATCTCGTTGCCGAAACCCACCTTCTGGATATTCATCCCAGGGGTTTCCTGCATCAGCGCCTGCTGGATATTGCTATAACCCGCTTTCACTAACTCCTGTCCCGTGATGACCTGCACCACCGTAGGTGTTTCTTTGGTGGGGCGCACGGTAGCACCCATCGTTCTACCTGTGAGCGTAGTGCCCGCCAATTGGGTAGTTTCCTCGCTGAGATATACTGTGAGCTCGTTTTCTGCGTTTAGCGTACCTTTTAGCAGTGTGTAGCCCAGCGACTGTACCGTGTAGTATAGCACACTCCCCTTACGCCTTTTCAGGAGGGCAATGCCATTGTCATCGGCAATGCTGTGTTGTAGTTTGTCACTATAAGCAGGCTCAGTATAACTCACCACAGCAGCAACTATAGGCAAGCGGGTACTCTTGTCGAGCACCCGCATACGCACCTGTTGGGCTGAGAGGATTCCTCCTAATAGAAATAGTAAAATGGATATGGTGATTCTCATTAAATTAAGGTCTTATAGCTACTTCTTTGGCATAAATGGTAAGCCCCAATTCTTTGTTAAGGTAAGAGAAGGAGGTTATTTTTTTCTCTACATTCACAATCATTCGCACTTCGCCTTTAGCAGAAGTTTTAAGCGTTTGTGTACCCGTAGCATCCCAAAGGGTAGTGGTTACGTCCGCTGCTTTGAGTTTGGTTTTATCGGTATTGCCTTGCCCGTAAATAGCTTCTTCACTTTTGGTAAGCACATCTATAAAACGCGCTTTGCCACTGAATGCCAATTGCAAGTTCCCCCCACTCACTTCCGTTTTGGCAAGCGATAGTTGCATACGCCCTGTTACATTGTTAGGCTCTTTACCGTCCCACACAAAGGTGATAGGCAAGGCTACCTCTGTAGTTTTACCCTCGTAGGTGAGCTTAGCCGTAATAGTTTGAGTAGCACCCAAAAGCGTAATAGCTTGCTGGTTGTTATCACCGCGAAATCTTTCACCCCTTGTGTCTAATTTTTTTTCTGCCAACGCCTCTTCGTAGGCATCGAGTTCTTCCTGAAAGTGAGCTAAGCGAGAGCGGTCAATTTTTTGTTTAAACACCGTGCCCACTACGTTCACCATATTGTATTGGATTAAGAAATACACCTCGTGTGTATCTACGTTGAAGAAGCCCGTAACAATGGTACTCCCTTCTTTAGTGATAGTGGGACCTTGGTAATTGTCAGGTATATAAGGGGTAGTTACGGCAGCTTTGTCGTAGAATTTTATCCAATTGCCTACGTATTCCTGTTTGTCCCAATAGCTGAGTTCCATTGCCTCCAAGGAGGCGTGCATTGTTACGGCAAAAGGCATAGTGCCCGGTTGTATTTTCTCAAGATGCATTTTGAGGCGTTTGCTGGGCTCGTCCCAAGTAAAAGTAAATTTGGTAGGTACGCCCGAAGGTAATAATGATCTGTCCGTACCCGCCATTTTTACGTGTTGCCCTAATACCATATCGCCTTTTAGTACGCTGATAGCTGTTTGCAGTTTAGGGTCGGTATTTTCAATAGGCTTGTTTTGTTCTTCTTTTTTGCAAGCCAAAATAGCAAGCCCTATAAATAATAAAAGTATTTTTTTCATAGTAAGGTTATTTTTTCTGATCAATCCGATTTGTCTGACTTATCAGATTAATCCGATAATTTATGATTTAACTTCCCGCTCTATAGCTTAGCCTTGCATTCCTCATTTGCTCCCTAATGCCTCCTTTTTTCAAGAATATTTCTTGTTGTTTTTCGAGCAATCGGCGGAGCATATAAGTAGCCTGATGAATAAGAGTAATACACAAGTTTGCTATTTCTTCATCACTACACTTATCAAGTAGTGAACGGTATTGCGAGAATATTTGTTCACTACGAGCAAAAGCTCGCATCTTGTTAAAGCGAGGGTGTCCTGCATTCCACTGTGGAATATTGCGCACGCGCAAGTAATCTTCATAGTCTATTAGGAGCTCCTCCAAACTGGCTTTTGCAACATTCGTGAGTTTAATTTGTGTTTCATAAGAAGTACTTGCTGCTTCACTCCCTTCGGCAATATTTTGTTTTCCAGAGCGTGCAGCTTGCACCATTTGGTCAATAGTACGGTCTCCTTTTTCTAGAAAATGCTTGGTAAAGAAGAAAGTAATATCGTAAATAACTTCCGTTACTTGGTAGCAACGCAAGTGCCTATATCCTCCTTTGGTTTTTAGAAAGGAAGTTTCCATAACGTTATTAATAATTATTTAGCTCCTGCAAAGGTAAGATTTTTTTTGATTTACCCCCCAATCCTATCAATCTAACTTATCTTATCAATCTGATTTATGATTTATCCTATCAATTCGATAATAAATGCCTAAGAAGAAAGTTAGCGCTTCTTCTTAGGCTTAAAGTTACTACTTTTTAGTAAGTGTCAAAGTGTACAGAAGCATCAAAATTTACAAATAAAAGATAGGTTCCGCTACTTTCCAAAGTAAATTCTACTTTTGTTGCATTATCTTTCTTAAAAAACTTACCTCTAATATTGGCAGGGTAATCAGTGAACAGTAAGTTTACTCCATTAGAAAAACTTCCTGAAAAAGTACCGTCACTATTTAAAGTGATACCCCTAACATTGATAGTTAGTTTAGCAGGCATTCTTCCTACTTTAAAACCATCAACTCTTAGGTTAAACTTATTATTACTGTTTTTGGTGATTTTTACCGTTCTATCAGAAACAGAGGCTTTGTTTTCTCCGTTCATTTTTACTTGGTTAATTTCACCTTTGTAATTTCCCACTACACCATCTACAGTAAAGTTAGATGTAACAGAGGCACGTTCGCTAACCACTGCCACTGTATTAGCTTTTTGTGAGTTCCCTCCATCGGCTGAATTATCAGCAATGTTCAACTCTTCTTTTTGGCATCCTACTAATGCCATTCCTATGATAACTACAAAAGCTATCGATTTAAATAAATTTGACATAGTTATTAAATTTAGATAATTACTTTTTATGTTTAGAGTTTCCGAATCTAAGTTTTACGATTTCGTTAAGAGTAAGTTCTTTATTGTTGGCTCTATTTAAAGAGCTTCTGCTGTGGATGGAAGGTCGGCCACTTTCATTATTGGTGTCAGTATAGTCATAAATTTCTGAATCCTCTAATAAATTATCTACAAAATTGTATGAAGTTGTAATTCTATTATTAGGAAGATATTTTTGGATAAAAGCTTTTGTTTCCTCTTTGTCGTATATATCTTTTGTAATAGTTAAATTTAATTTTCCAAACTGACCTTCTTTTTCTTTATTTCCTCCTATTGTAAAATATTTTATTTCAGTAGGGTATATAATTTTAGTAGTTGCTGGTATTTTAGCTAATTGAAGAGAAGAAAAAACTTGTATTTTACTTAAATCAATAGTAGAAGTAAGCTTAGGTAATTCTAAAAGAGAGATTGCAAATATTGAAATAGGAGAAACGGTACTTTTAGAAACATCAGGCAAGGTAAAAGTTTTTAAATTAGGGCAATCTGCGATTATAATAAAATCACCTACAAAACCCAAATGACTTGTTTCTCCTCGTTGCATAATTTTTTTAGAGGCTGATAAATTGACATTAGTAATACCTTTATTATGAACAGCCCAAAAAGCAAAAAGATCTTCTGCTCTGGTTAAGTTTAGGTTAGGTGTACTAACCCCATAGAGGACAACACTTCCTGTTTTGGGTGATATCTTTAAATTATCCACTACAAAATTTTCATCAGGTAAGGTTCGTATTTCTACATCTCCGCGAAATAAAGGATTATTTGTAATAAAAATAATGCCTTCTAAGTTTTTAAGATTAGCAAATTCAGGCTCATTATAACCTTCTTCACCTTTTAATATTTTTACAGCATTGGCTCTTTCATCTACTTTTATAATCTTGCTAATATCAATCTTATCACCACTAAACACACTTGCAAAATTAGCTTTCAAATATTGCAACAACACAGGGTCAGGCACCTCGCGCAAGGTAGTATATTTCTCAGCTGTACCCTGTTCGTTGAGCATCTGTACATCACTCTTAGAAGCAAGTTTTACGTAGGCAGGCAATACGTCCATATTGTATTTAGCGGTTGCAGGCAATACCAGCTTATCAAAACTGCGAATCAGCTTATAAGGCTCTTGGGCATTGTCGCTATAATCGGTAGTGGCGAGATTCTTAAAGTCGTACAGCTCATTACCACTGAGGTTTACGCTCTTTACCGTAGCAGGCAATGTGCCAAAATCAAACGTTTGTGCAAACTTGTTGTTGCTGAGGTTTACCTCACTAAGTACTGGGAACGCCTCCAAGCCTTTTACATCGGTAAGCTGTTTGCCACTGAGGTTGAGTGAAGTAGTGGTGCGCACCTTGTCGTTTACCACAAGAGTATTGCCTTCAAAAGTAAAGCCTTGTTCTTTTAAGGCAGTTACCAAAGCAGCGTTTTCAATAGTTATTTTGCCATTTTCTGGTTTTGGAGGTTCTGGGCTATCACTTTTCTTGCAAGCACTGCCCAAAGCGATGAGCGTTATAGCTATCATCACTTTTACTGAATGTTGGATATAATTTTTCATACGATAAAATGTAATAAATGTGTTTGTTAAAACGAATTGATTTAAAATTTTGGGGACAAAGATACAAATATTATTTAGAATAATAATAAAGAAGTGGTAAAAGATTTATCATTCTTTTATTGACATCCGATAAAGTATAGCATTCGCATATCACAATCTTCGCTATCTTGCTCTTTTCTTTTACCTCACCATCATTCATTATTTCTTTATACAACTTCTACCTGCCTATTCACTCCGCTCGTTCTCATTCGCTAATTCTCATATTTGCTAATTCACTAATTATCCCTATCTTTGCCAAAAATTCTTAGTTTTCTGCTTAAAATGAAGATTGCTATTTACATACGTCAGTACTCCGAGGAAAACGAAGCCATTCTCAATGAGCTTTTTACCCTTCTATTGCCCTCCGATAAGGTGTTTATAGAACGTGAAATCCTCAGCGACCTCAACGATCGCTCCGAGCAATTCCTCAAAGCAAAATCTTTTGCTTCCTTCGAAGACCTCAACTCCTCTTACGATGTAATGCTCACTATTGGTGGCGACGGCACATTGCTCAAAGGGGTTACTTATGTACGAAACCTGCAAATACCCATTCTCGGTATCAATGCAGGACGCTTGGGCTTCTTGGCAAATGCACATAAAGACGACCTGAAAAACGTACTAACACAACTCCGCGAACGAAATTACAAAGTAGTAGAACGCTCCGTTATCGAAGCCGTTTACGCCGATACAGGCGAACCCGTAGCCCCTGTGAACTTCGCTCTGAACGAAATAACCTTTACTCGTAAGGATACCGCCTCTATGATTACTATCGATACTGAACTCAACGGCGATTTCCTCTCCTCCTATTGGGCTGACGGGCTCATCATCTCCACCCCCACAGGCTCCACAGGCTACTCTCTTAGCTGTGGCGGACCTGTAATACTCCCTACCGCCAAAAACTTTGTGATTACCCCCATCGCCCCTCACAACCTCAACGCACGCCCGCTGGTAATCCCCGAAGATACCGAAGTAAAACTCACTGTATCAGGCAGAGAAAAGAAGTTTTTAATGTCGCTCGACTCACATATCAAGCCCATTGCTAACAAACACTCTATTATAGTCCGTAAAGCTCCCTTTGTCGTGAAAATGATACGCCTCGACGGAGACAGCTTTATAAACACCCTGCGCTATAAACTACTCTGGGGTGAAGACCGACGTAACAAGTAACTAAAAAAATGAAAGGATATATTTTCGACTTAGATGGTGTGCTCGTCGACACCGCAAAATACCACTATATCGCGTGGAAAACCATCGCCAAAGAATTCAATTTTGAGCTCACTCCTCAGCATAACGAACAGCTGAAAGGCATCGGGCGCGAAGTCTCCTTGCACCAAATCCTTCAATGGGCAGGCAAAACACTCTCCGAAACCGACTTTACCGATACCGCCTTGCGCAAAAACAAATTGTACTTAGAGCAAATCAGTAGTATCGATAGCTCCGAGTTACTCCCTGGTGTGTTAAACTTCTTACAGCTCCTCAAAGCCCATCACAAAAAGATAGCCTTGGGCTCCGCAAGTCGTAATGCGCGTTTAGTGTTGGAGCGCACCGGCATTCTCCCCCTATTCGATGCTATTGTCGATGGCACAATGGTAAGCAAAGCCAAACCCAACCCCGAAGTATTCCTCAAAGCCGCCGAAGGTTTAGGGCTTCTCCCTGCTGATTGTTGCGTATTCGAAGACGCTCCCGCAGGCATACAAGCCGCCAAGAGTGCCGGAATGAAAGTAATAGGAGTCGGCAATCCCAAAGTTCTTAAAGCCGCCGACACCGTGATTCCCAACTTTTTAAATATGAAGATATAAGCACCCAACATAGCTAATAGTTGGAGAAGCCTCTCAGAGTCTCTCCAACTAATTTCCTAATTTTCTAATCCTCTTTTTCCACCACACTCCCTCTTTTCTGTCATACTCCCCCTATTGCCTATGGCCTAAGGCCTATTGCCTATTCCTCTTTCTTTCGCCTCGAAACCCCGTTTTTACCATTTTTAGCCTTGTTGTATTACACTATTAATCAATTATTTATATACCCTTTCTATACCAATCGTCCAAGATTCGTATAAGCTTCCTATAAGCTCTCTATAAGCTACCCCCACCCTCCTTACACCCTTTTTTCATCAAAAGACTTCCTAGTCTTCTTATGAAAATCTTCGTTTCCTTCCGAATGCTCCTAACCAGTCCAATTTGTCCGACAAGTCAGACCTGTCAAAAAACCATTTTTATCACTACCCTTTTGCTAATTCCCTCATTTCCAAATTCTCTAATTTTCCTCGCCCGTGCGGCTCGCACCTTTGGCAAAGTTGAATAAACTGGCAATACCTCCGCTGGTTTACAAGGCGCAGCCTTGATTTTGTTTAAAATTTGTTTAATTTCTGAGGCACAGCCTCATTCCTCTAACTCAACCTCACACCCCATTTACCAATTCTCTCATTTCCTCATTCTCTCATTTCCTCATTCTCTCATTTCCTCATTTCCTAATTTTTACCGCTCTTTTGGCATTTTTGGTATTATCAGTATTATTCCCTATCTTTGCACCATAAATAAACAAACTAATGGAAAACAACAGACAAAAGAAAATAGCAGGCATTATTCAAGAAGAATTAGCCAAAGTGTTGCAGCAATCCATACGCGATGCAGGGCAACAAAACCTACTCATCTCGGTAACCAAAGTAAATGTAACCGTCGATTTATCAGTAGCCAAGGTGTACCTCAGTGTTTTCCCAGAAGCAAAGGCAGCTGAGGTGCTCAAAGGCGTAACCTCCAATGCGCCCCTCATCAAGCACGAACTGTCGCAAATCACCAAACACCAATTCCGTCGTATGCCCGAGTTGTATTTTTATATCGACGATTCTTTGCAATACATCGAGGGTATTGAGCAATCCCTCAAAGAGGAAGAAAACCCCATCGAAAACCGAGACTTGCTCTACAAAAGAAAAATGACGTAAAAATAAAAGTTTGCTAATTTAACCTGCAAAAAATGGAAAACCAAAAAGGAGAAATCTTATTCTATCAGCGAGAAGATGGGTCAGCCCAAATAGATGTAAGACTTGAAGAGGATACCGTATGGCTTACACAAGCACAATTAGTTATACTATATCAATCCAGCAAAGCTAATGTAAGTGAACACATTAAGCATATTTTTGAAGAAGGAGAACTCATCGAAAATTCAGTTGTTCGGAATTTCCGAACAACTGCTCCTGATGGGAAAAACTACATTACAAAACACTATAATCTTGATATGATTATCTCTGTTGGCTATCGGATAAAAAGTAATATTGCTACTCGCTTTCGCCAATGGGCAACACAACGACTGAAAGAATACATCATAAAAGGTTTTACGATGGACGATGAGCGCCTCAAAGGCAATGGAGGAGGTGATTATTGGAAAGAACTACTCAATAGAATTCGCGATATTCGTTCAAGTGAAAAAGCTTTATACCGCCAAGTGTTAGATTTGTATGCTACCAGTAAAGATTACGACCCTAAAAGTGAAACAACCCTCACTTTTTTCAAAGTAGTACAAAACAAACTGCATTACGCCAGTAGCCTGCAAACTTCGGCTGAACTCATTTATAACAGAGCTGATAGTACCAAAGATTTTATGGGACTCACTACTTTTAAAGGAGCATTACCTACTTTGAACGAAGCTAAAATCGCTAAAAACTATCTCACTGAAGAAGAATTATTTCGCCTAAACCGTCTTGTTTCAGCTTTTTTTGATTTGGCTGAACTTAAAGCACAAACACAAAGCCCTATGTATATGCAAGATTGGGTAGATGAATTAGATAAATTTTCAGCCAATTATGGCAAAGGCGTATTAAAAGGAGCGGGATCTATTAGTCACGACGAAGCCGAGAAAAAAGCAACACGAGAATACCGCACTTATGAAGCCAGAACCCTTTCACCTATTGAAGAATCATACTTAGAGAGTTTAAAAGTATTAGAAAAGAACACCGCTAAATTATTAAAGAAATAAAATGCTTTTAAAACAATTATTACAAGAGAAAGAAACAAAGCTAAAGGGCGGTATTTATCACCGCACTCAAATAGATTTTTGCTATAATTCCAATCATATAGAAGGTAGCCAGCTCACACACGAGCAAACGCGCTATATTTTCGAAACCAATACCATTGGCATTACCCAGCAAGCAGTAAAAATTGATGATATTCTCGAAGCTATTAATCATTTTAAGGCTTTTGATGCAATGTTAGAATGCGCTACTGAACCTCTTACCCAAGAGATGATTAAAACCTTTCACGGCATTCTCAAAGCAGATACTTCCGATAGCAATAAAGATTGGTTTACCATAGGCGACTATAAGAAACTACCTAACGAAGTAGGAGGCAATGCCACCTCTCTGCCTGAAAATGTAGAACAGGAAATGACCGCTTTGTTAGTCGATTACCACCAAAAACAAACCAAAACCTTTCGTGATTTGGTCGATTTTCATTGGCGTTTTGAAACCATTCACCCCTTTCAAGACGGCAACGGACGCATAGGGCGTTTGTTGCTCTTTAAAGAATGTTTAGCTAACAACATAGTGCCTTTTATCATTACCGAACAACTCCGTTGGTTCTACTATCGCGGGCTACAAAATTGGCAACAAACAGAAGGCTTTTTGCTCGATACTTGCTTAACAGCACAAGATGAGTACAAGGCAGTAATGGCCTATTTTAGAATTTGCTAATTTCCAAATTTTGCCTTTTTGCTAATTACTCCATACCTTTGCACTTTTCATTAACCACTAACCATTAATCACTAATCATTAACAATGACTTCAATTTTCTACATAGCAAGGCGTTATATGTTCGCCAAAAGTTCGCAGAACGTTATCAACATCATCAATAGGGTTACGGCTTTTGTGGTGGTGTTGGGTGGTGCTGCCCTCTTTATTGTGCTCGCCGGCTTCGCAGGTCTCAAAAACTTTACGCTTTCCTTCTCCTCTACTTTCGACCCCGACCTAAAAGTGTTTCCTAAAACAGGCAAATACCTATCACTCACCAATCAAGATACGCTCAAATTAAGCCAACTCTCATCGGTAGCACACTTTACCAAAGTGTTAGAAGAACAGGTGTTTCTCACTCACAACCAAAAAAACCACATCGCCTATATCAAGGGAGTAGATGCTGAGTACCCCAAAGTAAACGATGTCGATAGTATCCTCGTGCTGGGCAATTGGGAGCTCTCACCTCCCAGTGTGATAGTGGGTGCTACTATTTTCAATAATCTCGGTTTAAATCTCCTCGATGGTTCTTCCCCTCTACAAATAGTAGTTCCCAAGGCAGGCAAAGGCAGTATCCTAAACGACCCTATGCCCTACCGTCAAGCCTTTTCAGTAGTACAAGGCATCTACCAACTCACGGAAGAATTAGATAAGAAATACGTATTTTCATCATTAGACGAAGCCCAATTCTTATTGGGGCTAAGTAAGGGGCAGGTCTCAGCGATAGAAGTGAAATTAGCCCCAAATGCTGATGAAAAGCAAGTCGCCGAACAGCTCTTACACCTCTTTCAAGAGCCCGTAGTAGTGAAGAACCGCGCACAGCTAAACGATGCGCTTTACCGTATGCTCAATACCGAAAATATAGCGGTGTATCTGATTTTCATCTTGGTGCTCATCATTGCGCTTTTCAACCTCGTAGGTGCTATCATTATGATGATACTCGACAAGAAAGACGACCTGCAAACGCTCTATGCGCTCGGTATGAACGAAAAACAAATGCGACAGATATTCTTTTGGCAAGGCACTATGGCATCGGTAATCGGCGCTCTGATAGGTATTGCCTTAGGCGTTGCGGTAGTCCTCTTACAACAGCATTTCGAGTTTGTAATGATAAGCCCTACCTTAGCCTACCCTGTTGCTATTACTCCTTTAAATTTACTCATTGTATTGGCTACCATTGTAGTTTTGGGCGTTTTAGCCTCATTAGTAGCTTCCTCAAGAGTACGAGTAAAATAAAAGGAAACAGGAGACCTTCTTTTTTTGGCGCAATTATTGCAGGACAATCACACACCCATTGATTTTTGAAAATGAATTTAATAATAGACGAAGGTAATACGTCCATAAAAGTAGCGCTGTTCAAAAAAGGAATACAAACATTCTTTCTTTCCTTTGCCAAAGAGGGTTTTCAAGAATCTTTTTTAAGCAAAGTAGCTTTAAACGAGGTAACTCATTGCATCATCGCTTCGGTGGTAACTGGGGTTAAAGAGCGTTTCTCTTTTTTAGAACAACTCCTGCCAGATGTGTTATACCTCACTGCTGAAACCCCTGTGCCTTTCGTCAATAAGTATGCAACCCCTCACTCGTTAGGTATCGACCGTTTGGCTCTGGTAGCAGGTGCGGTGACACGTTTTCCCAACCGCAACGTACTCATCATCGATGCGGGTACCTGCATTACTTTCGATATAGTTACCGATAGAAAAGAGTACCTCGGGGGAGCTATCGCCCCAGGGATAGCAATGCGCCTAAAAGCGATGCACCATTTCACTTCCAAACTGCCATTAGTATCCGAACAGTTTTTTGATACTGAACAGTTTATAGGAAATACTACCGAAAGCTGTATGCTCTCAGGTGTCTATCACAATGTGGTGTGCGAAATAGAGGGAGTGATTAAAAAATACGAAGCAAAATTCCCTTCGCTTATCTCTATTTTAACAGGGGGTAATCAAAATTATTTGCAAGAAAGAATAAAAAATCAGATATTTGCAGGCTCATACGTGTTGCTCGAGGGGCTCAATGCCATCTTAGAATATCAAACAAAAGAAGGAGAGGCACACGTTACTAATATTGGATAAATATTTATGAACAAGAAACTAATCACACTTATTAGTGCTTTATTTACAACCGTTTACGTGAGTTTTGCGCAACAAACTACTGAGTCGCCTTACTCTTTTTACGGAGTCGGTGAACGCAATTTTAACGGTATAGCCGAGGAAAGTGCTATGGGCGGAATTGGTGTTTATGCCGATTCTACTCGTATCAATATGCAGAATCCTGCCTCACTTTCGCACTTAAAATTCACCGCTTTTTCAGCCGGATTTACAATGCAAAGCAAAAATATTGTTACAAATGAAACAAAAATAGGTACTAAATCCTCCGCCTTCGATTATTTTACACTCGGGTTCCCTATTCTCGAAAACTTTGGGGTATCGTTTGGGTTGGTGCCTTACTCATCGGTAGGTTATAAACTGAAGCACACCACAAGCGAAACAGTAAACCAGTTTGAAGGAAAAGGAAATGTGAATCAGTTTTTTCTTTCCTCTGGGGTAAAGATATTCGGCGGATTCAGTTTAGGAGCTTCTTTCCGTTATAACTTTGGAACCATTGATATGACCGACCTCTTGCAACAAAAAGACGTACAATTCTATACCCAAGAGTTTAGCAAATCACGCCTAAAAGGAGGTGCTTTTAACTTAGGTTTGTATTACGAAGAGACTTTGAAACACCGCTTGCGTTTGTATACCTCATTGGTATATACACCACAAAGTAAACTATCTTCTGAAAACCAACGCAATATCTCTACATTAGGCTATGTAGCAGGAAATAATAGGCGTTCAGCACCACAATTGGCAATACGCGAAACACGTGCTTTAGATTTAGAAGCCTTAGGGCTCAAAAATACCTCACTTACCTTGCCCACTCAAATAGAGTTTGGATTAGGTTTAGGAGAACACCAAAAATGGTTTACAGGGATTGAATATACCTATGCCAATACAAAAGCATTTTCAAATCCGTTCCTTACTACCACAAATGTCAGTTATACCGACGGATACAAAATAGCCTTAGGAGGTTTTTGGATTCCTAACTACAATTCCTATTCAAGTTACTGGAAAAGAGTAACCTATCGTATAGGTTTGCGCTATGAAAATACAGGAATTGTGCTCAATAATCAAAACATAAACGACTTTGGCACGTCTTTTGGACTTAGTTTACCCGTAAAAGGATTTTCAAATCTTACCCTTGTGGGAGAATACGGCATAAGAGGTACTACCTCAGCCAATTTAGTAAAGGAAAATTATTTCAACTTAAAAATAGGTTTCACTTTAAACGATAAGTGGTTCCAACGAACAAAATATCAATAAAAAACAAACAAAGAATGAGAAGAAGAATTTTATTAGCCACAGTAGTTGCAAGTTTCTTTTATGCTGCCTATGCACAAGCACAAGATTGCAAAAACAACGAAGAATTAAAGCAAAAACTCTCTATATTTAGTGAGTATGCCAAAGCCAAAAATTACAAAGAGGCTTATCCTGTATGGAAGGAAGTATATACCCAATGCCCTTCTTTACACTATGCTACCTTTGCCTATGGCGAACGCATCTTGCAAGACAAAATGAATACAACCACAGGTGCTGAAAAGACTCAAAATGCCAAAGAATTGTTACAACTCTACACCGATTATAACAAAACATTCCCTACACGTCTTTCAGCTACTGAAATGCGTATTCGTCAAGCCCTTTTGATGTTCGATGAAAAAATAGGAACAGATAAAGAGATTTACGACCTTTTGCACAAAGCCTTTACCGAAGATAAAGCTAACTTTAAAAACGAAAAGGCTCTGTATTTGTACTTCTCTGAATTGGTTTCTTTACACGAAAAAGGACAGAAAGAATTGCAAGAAGTATTCGATGCTTATGACAACGTATCCGATAAAATTCAAGACGAAAAGAATGAGCTTTCTGAAACTATCAACAAGTATTTAGCTCAAGAAGAAGCAGGTACTCTTAGCGAAAAGGACAAAAGGCTCTTGGACGGTTGTCGTAAACGCGTAGATAACTACGAAACTATTGCAGAGAGTGTAGATGCTAAACTCGGTCAGCTTGCTGATTGTAAAAACCTTATTCCTCTTTACACCAAGAACTTTGAGGTAAATAAGAACAATGAAGAATGGTTACGCCGTGCAGCAGGTAAAATGTCAGATAAAGATTGTACCAAAGACCCTCTATTCGTGAAAATCGTAACCTCATTGCACAACGTAAAACCGTCAGCAAACTCAGCTTACTATTTAGGGGTAATGAATGATAAAGCAGGAAATTCTGCCAAAGCTATTCAGTATTACAATGAGTCAGTGAACTTAGAGACAGATAACTTTAAGAAATCAAAATTGCTCATTCGTATCGCCTCTAAACACAGCAAAGCACAAGCGGTTGCCTATGCTCAAAAAGCACTTTCTTACAACCCTTCAAACTCCGACGCTTATCGTATTATGGCACACGCCTACGCAAGCTCAGCTAATGAATGTGGTAGTACTCCTTTTGAGAAAAGAGCCGTATATTGGTTAGCTGCCAAAACTGCTCGTAAAGGAGGTTTGGAAAGTTTAGCTGCTCGTTACGATGCTTTAGCTCCTTCAAAAGTAGATGTATTTGAATCTGGTTTAGCAGGTAAAAACATTACTTTTAAATGCTGGATAGGTCAATCTATCACAGTGCCACGTTTGTAAAACATATGAAGGTATTGATTTTAGATATTACGAAAAGTATTGCCGTACTAATGAGTATGGCAATGCTTTTTTCGTGTAATAACGATATGCGCAATCTCCAACAGCTGAGCATTCAAAAGAAATTCCCGCAAGGAGAAGCCTTTGATTTTAAACTGGTATACACCGATTCTACTAAGGTGGTTGCTGTTGTTACCAGTAAATTAAATAAAGATTTTACCAATCAGCGTATGCCGTACTCTGAATTTCCCGAAGGGGTAAAAGTAGAGTTTTACGACCAAGCACGACATAAAAATATCGTAGAGGCTAATTACGGTATTATCTATCCGAGCTCCGATATGGTAGAACTGCGCGACAATGTAGTACTCACTACTTATGACGGTAAGCGCCTTAAAACAGAACAGCTTTTTTGGGACCAAAAAGAAGATTGGATTTTTACCGATAGAGAATTTAGTTTTACCGATGAAACTAAAGGTACTGTTACTAATGGTATAGGTATGGATTTCGACAAGAAATTTTCGACTGTAAAAGCGCATAAAACTACAGGTATCTTAGCTATTGAAGATAACGAAGAAGAATAACAATATAAAATAGTATGAACGCACGTATATTTTTTGAATATGCCTATTTGGCAATCGCTCTTTACTGTGCCTATGAGGTTTATAACTTGTGGGGCACTGCTGACCGCACTCAGTGGTATTTGTACATCGCCTTTGCTTTGGGAGCCTTGGCAATGTTTTGGTTCAGACGTCAAACCCGGCTTAAACGCAAAAAATAATGATTGATATTATTGGTTATGCTGCTTCACTTTTTGTAGTGCTCAGCTTTTTGATTAAAGATAATCTTGTGTATATACGCCTTACTAATTTGGTAGGGTGTGCTCTCTTTGTTGTTTACGGTTACTTAATCAATAGTATTCCGGTGATACTGCCTAACAGCTTTTTAATAATAGTACAAATAGTATATATTTGGCGAGAATTGCGCAAGAAGAAGTAAAAGAGCTTTTTCTTGCATAATTATTATTTATCTTCATATAAAATCTTTCAATAAAAAAACGTTTCTTCCTATACAAAAACACCCTACTTTTGCACCCGTAAAACAAAACAGAATATTATATGTCATTTGTAGGAAAACAATTCCCCAATATCGAAGTGAATGCTATGAGCGACCTTGGGGATACATTCAAAATAAATGTGCTTTCAGAAGCTGTAAACAACAAAAAGAAAGTTCTCCTTTTCTGGTATCCTAAAGATTTTACCTTTGTATGCCCTACTGAGCTTCACGCTTTCCAAGAAGCTTTGGCTGAGTTTGAGAAACGCAATGTGAAAGTAATAGGTGCTTCTTGCGATACTCCCGAAGTACACTTTGCTTGGCTCAATACTCCTAAAAACAATGGAGGTATAGAAGGCGTAACTTACCCTATCCTTGCTGATAGCAACCGCAACCTCGCTCGTATTTTAGGTATTCTCGACTCTCGTGAAATTTACGACGAAACAGCTGATGCTTATCTTCTTGAAGGTGATGATGTAACTTTCCGTGCTACTTATCTTATCGATGAAACGGGAAAAGTATTTCACGAAAGTATTAACGATATGCCATTAGGACGCAATGTAAAAGAATATTTGCGTTTGGTAGATGCTTATACTCACGTACAACAACACGGTGAAGTATGTCCTGCTAACTGGGAAGAAGGTAAAGAGGCTATGCACGCCGACCGCAAAGGAGTAGCCAGCTACTTGGCTTCTCACTAAAAAGTAAACAACACTCTTATAGATAACTTGATCATTGTAAGGAACTCATTCTCCCCCTCTTCTCTTTGCGAGAGGGGGGATGAGAATGAGAAAATCACACTCTAAAAAACTCATCACTATTTTATTTTTATAATGACAGAACTTACCCAAGATAACTTGCAAGAAATAATAGCCTCTAACCCTCTTGTATTCGTACAATACGGCGCAGGATGGTGTGGTAATTGCAAGATAATGAAACCAAAGTTTAAAAAGTATGCCAGCGAAACTCCTAATGCTACTTTTATTTATGTAGATGCAGAAGCTTTCGCAGAGTCGCGCAAATTAGCCAAAGTAGATAATTTGCCTACCTTCGCAGCTTTTAAAAACGGTACTTTGGTGAACCAAATACAAACGAATAAAGCCGAACTCTTAAAGCTATTTATAGATGAGATTACCGGTAATTAAACACATCGTTCAATTTATTGAGACAAACGACCAAGATTACGTAAATGAGACGGTAGAAACGCTCGAAAATCTCATTGAATGTGAGCAACTCAAAGATGAGGAGCTGGACGTAATAGGCGAATTGCTCTCCAACTTCTACGGAGCTATCGAGGTAGACAATATGATTAAACAAGGTACTCCACAGAAAGACGCCCTTAACAGCTTTATGAAGCGTGTAGTAGGGTCTATTGACAAGTAAAATTATTATTATTTCTTTCACTAACTAGAAACGAAAGAGCCGTTCAGAGATGTCTGAACGGCTTTTTCTATTTTATATACTTCCGAAGGTAAGACGAAGAAAGATTAGACCGACACAACATCAGTTTGAGTTAAAGTAAGTTGTCAAAGCTCGAGAGTTGAGGTATGTTAGAACGTTAAATATTTGTTAAACACTTTGCTTTATATCTCTTTTATAACTACCTTTGTAGGGTAATTTGATTACAAAACGGAATTATTCATTTTAAAAATGTATATATTATGAAACAAAGAGTACCTGTATCACAAATTATGAGTAAGGAGTTAGTAACTCTTACTCCTACTCAATCGCTTTATGAGGCTGAGCGACTGTTTAAGAAGCATAAAATTCGCCATATTCCTGTGGTAGAAGGAGATAAGCTTATAGGTATCGTAAGCTATTCTGACCTTTTGCGCATTAGTTTTGCTGATATGACTGATGGCGAAGAAGAAGTTACTTCGGTGGTGTATGATATGTATACTATTCCGCAAATTATGGCTAAAACACCTCTTACAGTAAGTGCTGATACCTCGATTAAAGAAGTGGCTGAAATACTAGCCGACCAAAGTTTTCACTCTATTCCGGTGGTGGATAATGGCAGGTTAGTGGGATTGGTTACAACCACTGACCTTATTAAATATCTTTTGGAACAATACTAAGTGTTGAGCCACACAGACGGTGTGAGCCACACGGGCGGAGAAAATTAGCAAATTAAAAAATGAGAGAATTAGTAAATGGAGTAGGAGCTACAAGCTCGCACCAGCGGAGGGTGTACCCCTAAAAGTGACACATCTGAGGAAGCGGAATGAAACGGAGAAATTCAAAAGGTAGCTGAGAGGAATTTTGGTGAAAAAAGGGTGTAAGAAGGGTGGGGTTAGCTTATAGGAAGCTTATACGAATCTTGGACGATTGGTATAGAAAGGGTGTGTAAGTGGTTGATTCATACCATAATACAACAAGGCTAAAAATGCTAAAAACGAGGTTTCGAGGCGAAAGAAATCGCTCCTTATAAAGGGGTTGAGGTATTGCGGAGTGCTTTGAAAGTAGGGAAGTATAGCTATACCGTTTTTATCAAAAAGGCGACTCAAAAATGAGTCGCTTTTTTGATTCTCGGCTATGAGCTCTCATTGACTTCCTCGCTACCCTCAGCTGTTCTCATTTCTAACAACTAACTACTAATGAATAAAATTTGCTGATTAACAATTTATTATTACTTTTGCATCTAAATTCATAAAATATTACATTCAATGAAAAAAATTTTATTCAGTATCGTAGCAATAGCAATGCTTGTAGGTTGTGGCAGTAAAGACGATGATACTCCTCCTAATGGCGGTAATGGTACTACTACTCCTACTACCCAAAGTGACTACTTGCCTACTAAAAAAGTAAGAACTATTTCTTGTAACTTCATTATAGTGGAAATAGACTATACAGGTGGTGCTCCTGCCCCTTCTCTTGAAAGTACCTTAGAACCCTCTCTCAACGGTCAAAAATTTGTAGCAAAAACTTTGAACTTCGCTTATGAATACGATGAAAAAGGAAGAATCAAAAAGATTACTAGAAAGGAAGAGGGCAAAAGTGATAATGTAAAAACATTTATTTATGGAGATAGCTCTGTGAAAATAACTTTTCCCAATGAAGATACAGGGGGTGTAGAAAATTTTGAAGTAGGACTCAATGCCGCTGGTAATATGTTAGGTTTAGGAACTTACGACAGCAAGGAACGATTGACAAATGTTCCAAAAATAGGGGATTTTGAGTGGACAAATGACAATTTGACTAAGATTAGTGAAAAGAGAAATTGGGACGGTAAAATTACCACCTTTGAAAATCAGCTTTCTTATAACAACAACTTGAACAAAAATAAGTTTTTGTTGTACAACTTTGAAGGGGATATCGTGGGTAGTTATATGCAGTATTTTGACTTTCGAATAGGTTGGATACAAGGTGTGGCTCCTAAGAACTTGTTACAACAAATGGTTTTAACAAAAGATGGCACGGCTTTAAATTATACTCATAACTATACTTATACTTTTGACAACGACGGTTTTGTAAAGACTATCAACGAAACCCGAAATGCAAGAGCTGGTAGTAATACAGGTCTTGGTTATTTTACTGATGTTGATTATTTAACAAAATTAAACACACTTATTACTAACATTCAAAATGGTACTGAGAAAAGCAAAAAGTACCAATTGGTAAGCGATAAAAGTGATGAAAAAGTGTTTGATATTATTATCCCTATAAAAGTGGAGAAAGATAAGAATGGTAAAACTATCGACTTAATAGTGAATAAAGTAGCTCGCCACACTTTCAAACTTAAAACTAAAAATGGAACACAAGTAATAGATAATATTGGTATTGATATTAGTTATAACAGTGATATGACTACTACTTATCAGTTGAATTACTAATATTTGTAACAAAGTTTCCAATATACAAATAATGAAAAAGCGACTCCTTTTCGAGTCGCTTTTTTGTATCTTAGAAAAGTGTTTGCAAAATGCCCCTACAAAAACGATATAAATATAACTATTCATCAGTTTATTTAACTTTGCCAAAGTGTGAAACTTTGGCAAAGGTCGTAGCACGACACGCTATTAGAAAATTTGGTAAGGTTGATAACGAATACTAAATCTTCACTTTCAAACCTACAAACACAGTGCGAGGTAGCGAAGGACCATAGATGTAATCGGCGTCGCGTTCAGCACCTTTGTCGAAATCTTTTTGATATTGGTTGAAGAGGTTTTTGATACCACAACTCACTTCTAAGGGGAAGAAAGTTTGGAATTTAAACTCATAAGCGGTGTTCACGCCTACGTCCCACATTGCAGGAGTGGTCTCCAAACGCGTATTAGGAATATATCCCTTTAAGTGAGTGGTTTTCATACTACCTGTATATACGGTTACAAAGTTGATATCCCAATTAGGGCGTGGTTTATAGGTTGCCATCAGGTTGCCATACACACTTGGCGTGCGAAGAATTTCATCGGTATAGACGTTTTCTTCGGGGTTTTGTACACTATTGTATTTAGAACTTTGGATAGTGGTGGCGAGTTGAACCATAAATTTGGGATCGGGGCTGTACTTCACTTCTATATTTACTCCCTTCACTACGGCACCATCGGAATTGCGTTTCTCACGGATAGGCAATCCGTTTTCTAAACCTGCATCTTCGTAAGTAAAGCGGTCGTGCAAAGCTGTATAAAATCCTTCTATCATCGCTACAAATTGGTGATTGTCGTGAGCGTGGTTATACTCAAAAGAAGCAGTAAAGCTATCGGAAGTCTCTTTTTTAAGATCATCAGCGAGTTTTACGCGTCGTGCTTCACCTCCTTGCAATTCGCTGTGTACATCTTCTGAATAGAAGAAAGGGGCTCTAAAACCACGTGAATACGAACCCCGAGCAATGAAATTCTCATCGATATTGTAGAGGACACTCGCACGAGGGTTGAGTGCAGTAACACTTTTCTTCATTATATCGGAATTGACATTGTCGAATCGGACACCCCCGAGCACTTTGATTTTGGGAGAGATACGCCAATCGGCTTGAGTGAAAAGACCAAATGTATTCGCTTTTTGGTTTACGGCAAGCACATTAGGATTCTGACGCTTTTCGGCTATCTTGTCGTATTGATATTCGGCGCCTGACGTCCATTGCAAATTGCCGTTGCTCGTAGGCACATAAGCCGTATGCTGTCCGCCAAGTAACCAAATATTCTCTTTGGTAACCCCATAGTTGCCAGAAGAGGCTACTATATCGGTGCCGTCGAAGCTGCCGTAATAGTTATCGGCGCGAGTGCGTTCGGCACTAGTATAGGCGGTGAACTTATGGTTATAAGCAGGCGAAAAGTAGTCGAAACTTGCATTCCCTCCAAGCATTTGAGTGCGAATACTCTCGGCAAGGTCGGCAAGGTGTTCAGGTTCGTCGAGTTTATTACCTCCACGACGGTTTTCGTTGCTCACGTTCAGTTCGGCGGTGAGCTTATGACGGTCGGTGAAATCGTTAAAGAGTTTTGCACCCGCATTGAGATTGCGCAAACGAGTGATTTCGGTAAAGTCATCGCCATTATCATCATAAGACTGGCGTGAGCGTTGCATAGCGTGGAAAGAGATACCGCGCATATAGTTTTCACTCACAAGTGAACCGTTAAAAGAGCTCACCACATCGCCCGATTTACCGCCTATGAGGTTGCCCACAATACCTGCTTGTGCCTCGTTTTTAGTAGGGTTTTTAGTAATCACATTGATAGTACCGGCAATGGCATTAGAGCCGAAGAGGGCAGAACCACCTCCACGAATCACCTCTATGCGCTCAATCATATTGGCAGGGATTTGGTCTAAGCCATACACACCATTGAGCGAGCCAAAGATAGGACGGCTATCGATAAGGATTTGGGAATAAGCACCCTCTAAGCCGTTGATACGCACTTGGGAAGTACCACAGTTCTGGCAATTTACTTCGGTGCGCAAACCCGGTTGGAATACCAGACCTTCCATCAAGGTATGGGCTTTGACGTTTGCTAGTTCGCGATTGGTAGTAACACTCACCAATACAGGTGCGTCCTTACGGTTTTCTTTGGTTTTGGTAGCTGTTACGACCACTTCTTCCATTCCGACTACATCTTCTTTGAGAGAGACATCTTGAGAGAGGGTCTCTTCTCCTGTGATTACAACTTTATCGTTATAAGGAATATACCCCAACGAACGCACTTTTAGCCTATATTCGCCAGCGGGTAAGGAAAGAGAATACTGACCATTGCGGTCGGAGGTTGTCCATTTTTTGAAGGTTTTACCTTCGAGTTGAACAGTTACGGCTTCTAAGGGTTGCCCCTCTGCCGTGATAGTACCTTTGATAGTACCTTCCTGAGAGAAACTCAAAATACTAAAAGCTAAAGAGATAGCTAATAAAAAAGTTTTCATATATTACTAATATCATTATTTTGGGGCAAAGGTAGTATATTTTTAGATTATACGAAAACAAATTAAAAATTATTTTTAGGTTTATGTAAAAATAATTAAAGAGAGAACATTAGAGGCTGAAAATCAACAGTAGTTGTTTACATTTTGCGAAATATACCTTGTGTGTGGTTACATCTATATTAGCCGATTATAAACATTTCTCCCTATTCACATACTCAGCTACGCCAGCTCGCTGACTTCCTTCAAAGGGGGAAGTAGCGATGCTTATCATAGACAAAGAACATAACTCTTAATTCGCTTTGTACATATCGAACTGAGTTATAGTTCATAATTTTGCGCAATTGTTCTGTGAGACCTCTGACGGACTTTAAATAAACTTTAAACGGAAGTGTAGTGGGTTTTCAGTGGCTCTACAGTGGCTCTACAGTGGCTCTACAGTGGGTCTACAGTGGGTCTACAATAAATTACAATTGAAGATTAATTGAGTTTATGAAGAAAATAGGGGGCTTTGCTACTATACTTTGGAGTAACGTAGGTTTGATGTAAGAGAAGTGTGACTTACGCTACAGAAATCTTACAAATCTTTACAAATTGGACAAATAGATAGGAAACTTTCTGGAAATCTCGCACGGATTGCACGGATTACACGGATTTAGCAGAGATGATTTTTTTGTAAAACATTATCGTTTCACGGATTACTCAGCTAAAGCTGAGTAATTTCACGGAACAGTAACGGGAAGCAATTGTAAATAGATGCTGTATAAAAAAGGCTGTTCAATAATATTGAACAGCCTTTTTTATAATATGAAAACAACATTTTTTTATTGTTTATATAACTTTGCACTAATTGTTTGTGCGACTCGTACTATTTTTGTTGAGCGTCAATTACTGCAAGGGTAGCGAGATTTACCATTTCGTCGACAGTAGAACCGATAGTGGTGATGTGAATAGGTTTAGAAAGACCTAAAATCACAGGGCCTATGGTATCTAAGTGTTGCGTTTCCTTGAGAAGCTTGTAACTGATATTTGCTGCTTCGAGGTTAGGGAAGATGAGTACATTAGCCCCTTTGCCCTTGTTGAGCTTAGAGAACGGATAGTTCTTGGCAATCTTCTCAGGATTGAGAGCAAAATCGGCTTGGATTTCACCATCGACTACTAAATCGGGGTGGTGCTTGTGGAGGTAAGCTACTGCCTCACGTACTTTCAGGCTACTTTCGGATACTGCCGAACCAAAGTTAGAATACGACAACATCGCTACCGAAGGTTTTAAACCGAAGAACTTCACGGCACGAGCCGTAAGCAAGGCGATGTTAGCCAACTCTTCGGCAGTAGGGTCGATATTGATAGTAGCATCTGAAAGGAATAAAGGCCCCTGCTTGGTGAGCATAATGCTGGTGGCTGCGATACGCTCTACACCTTCGTCTTTTTTGATGATTTCGAGTGCTGGACGAATCGCATTAGGATAAGCGTGAGAGTAACCAGTAATCATTGCATCGGCTTGACCGGTTTCTACGAGCATCGTACCAAAATAATTGCGCTCGCGCATTAGGCGTTCGGCTACTTCGTAGGTGATACCACGACGTTCGCGCAGTTTCCAATAATGCTTTACAAACTTCTCACGACGTGTTTTTTCGGCATCACTTTTAGGGTCGATTACATCTACACGACCGGTGAAACCTATTTCGTATTTGAGCGCTTTTATCACTTCTTTATTACCCAAAAGCACAGGAATACCGATACCATCTTCATAAATGCGTTGAGCAGCTTTAAGCACTTCCAATTGGTCGGCTTCAGCAAATACTACGCGTTTAGGATTTCGTTTGGCACGGTCTTGCAATAGGCGTATTTCTTTGCTACCTACACCTATTCTGTCCATTAGTTCGCCTTTATAGGCTTCCCAGTTGGTAATAGGCTTTTGTGCTACCCCTGATTCCATAGCGGCTTTGGCAATAGCGGGCGGTACTTCGTATATCAAACGAGGGTCGAACGGTTTAGGAATAATATAGTTGCGACCAAAGGTGAGATTTTCACCTCCGTATACCAAACTTACTTGCTGAGGTACAGTTTTCTTGGCAAGATCGGCGATAGCACGTACCGCAGCGAGTTTCATTTCTTCGTTGATTTTAGTAGCGCGAACGTCCAACGCTCCGCGGAAGATATAAGGGAAACCGAGCACGTTGTTCACTTGGTTAGGGAAGTCGGAGCGACCTGTAGCCATAATGATATCTTTGCGGGTTTTCACCGCCAAATCGTAATCGATTTCAGGAATAGGGTTTGCCATTGCAAATACAATAGCGTCCTTATTCATAGAGAGCAACATCTCGGGGGTGAGTACATCTCCCTTAGAAAGACCAATAAATACATCAGAACCTTTTACTGCTTCTTCGAGAGTACGAAGATTGCGGTCGGTAGCAAATTCGGCTTTTTGTTCGGTGAGGTTAGGAGCGTCTTTACGAATCACACCCTTACTGTCGCACATTACGATGTTCTTAGGGTTGGCACCCAAAGCCACGTACAAGCGTGTACAAGAGATAGCGGCGGCTCCTGCGCCGTTTACTACTATCTGCGCTTTGGCAATGTCCTTACCTACAATTTCTAAAGCATTGACAAGGGCTGCTGCCGAGATGATAGCTGTACCGTGCTGGTCGTCGTGCATTACAGGGATATCCAATTCCTCTTTTAGGCGACGTTCAATCTCGAAAGCCTCAGGCGCTTTGATGTCTTCGAGGTTGATACCCCCAAAGGTAGGAGCAATAGCTTTTACGGTTTCTACGAACTTATCGACATCGGTGGCATCTACTTCGATGTCGAACACATCGATACCTGCAAATATTTTGAAAAGCAAACCCTTTCCTTCCATTACAGGTTTAGAGGCATCAGCGCCTATATCGCCTAAACCGAGCACGGCAGTTCCGTTGGAAATTACGGCTACGAGGTTGCTCTTGGCAGTATACTTATAGGCGTTGCTTTTATCTTCGGCAATTGCCAAGCAAGGTTCGGCTACTCCAGGAGAGTAAGCCAACGCGAGGTCGTGTTGTGTAGAATGTTTTTTGGTAGGCACAATAGCGATTTTACCAGGTTGTGGAAACTCGTGATAATGTAGTGCCTCTTCTTTTTTTCTTTGATCCATTTGATTTAGGTAAGAGGTAAGAGGTAAGAGGTAACGGCATTTGTTACCTAATTACGTGTTACCTATTATTTGTTTAGGGGGCAAAGGTAATAAATAATTACGAATGACGAATGAGGAATAGTGAGAAAGTTATTTAATTTAGATTTTGAGATACGTTTTTTTCTTCTTCAAAAATAGGGAATATCTGTCGGTTGTTTTGATATAAGAAGATTTGTTCTTCCTTGCCTCTGGTTTTATTTTTAAGCCATAATACCGTATTTTTAGGTGCTTGATAGTATAGTTTTTCTGTTTTAGTGCCTTTTTGTTCGCCTAATGACACCCACCCTTTAATACCCTTGTTATAGAAGAGTTCATATACATCACCTTCTCTGATGAAATTATCATCATTACGGGGAATGAGTATTACTTTTGTAATGCTTTGTGGTGTACTGGATTTAAAGAATAGACTTGTGCCTTTTTCTTTTGCGCAAAAAAATGAAATTGGGTCGTTATCATAACAATTTTTAAGTTGAAAAAGTGCAATATTTTTCCAAGGTTTGCCATTGCTATAGATAGTATCGAAGATAACTTCTTTGTTATCTTTCCCGAAGAAATGAATTTCAGCAATAGAAAGAACGGAATCTTTGGGCACTTCATATTGAAAATAACGATAGGCTTTTTGAGAGTGAATAGGTACTTCTATTACATTTTGAGCAGGCAAAGACTTCATTATATGCAAGGTTTCAAAAGGAGAAAAACTAACATTATTACTTGCTTTGAGTCGAGAAAGGAGTAACCATTGTTTGTAATTAGCTGAATGCCCTTTTCTAAGAGGATATTTACGGGTTAACACTATTTCTTGCTTTTCTTGAGGAATAAGACTGTGTACCTTATCTTTTTGAAGCATAAAAGGGTAGGCTATAGGCGTGAGTTCGCCGTTTTCATAGCTCAGAGGCTGGTAAATCACAAAAGGTTCTATATTTTCAAACGTGGCTGTATTATTTGTTACTTTACCTTGTCCTACGACTAACCACCCCATACGAGCGGTAAAGACCCCAATAAAAGCATTTTTAGCTTCGCTTTGTAGCGAAATAATAGCTCTGTTTTTACCAAAGTATTCTTGGGAAACATCTTTTAAGAAAGGATTTTGCAATGAGGGAGGTAGTTGAGATAACTCTTCAAAGGGGCGTTGGATTCCATAGGTCATTCTAAAAACCTTTGCTTTTTTACGTTCATCAGTAAAAGAGGAATCGCGTGTGGCATCAAAATTTTCATACCAAAAAGACAGATATTTACCTGTGGTATCACGAACTACATTCCATTGATGATTATGTTGAAATTCAGGAGAATAAAGATAGATATCAGTAGTAACGGGGATTCCTACTGCACGCATTACATAAGTAGCAACATCACAAGATTCACGGCAAGTGCCTATTCTATTATTTAATTGAAAAATAGCATCTTGCCTAGGAGTTTTTAAATCATCAAAGTAGTAAAAATATTTTTCTTCTCTCAAATAACGGCACAATATATTGCAAGCTTCTACTACATCTGTACCTTGATAGAGAGAGTCTAAGATATAGTTATATTTTTGATAATATTGTTTTCGCCAATTGGTTAATGGTTCTTGAGCAATACGGTAAGGCAATATGAGTTCACAAAAATCTTCAAAAGAGAGATTTTTATTCCAAGGTTTTTCCTTCCAAACTTTAAACGCATAGTCAATATTTTCAATAAGCATAGAGGCTTTTACTTCTTTGATATCTTGTTTATAAGTAACATTAGAGGTCTCCTCTTGCCAGTTTATTCCTTTTTGGCGTTCCGCTTCAGTTAAGTCTCCTTTTTTTAAGATATGTGTTAAGAGCGTTTTTATACTATCTATCTCAGGGCTCACCTGATACTCATAATAAGGCATATTTTTTATAAGGAACACAGCTGCTTGATATTTTAAGCTGTCGTTTTGGTAGTGAGCTAATACCTTTTCTAACTCGGGGCGGTTAGTCCCCGCCTGTTGTAAAGCAAGTTCTAAAGCCTCGTTTTTGGTGGAGCAAGAAAATAAAAGAAAAAACAGAGTAACGAATATAAGATATTTCATAAAAAGGTACAAAAGCCCCTACTTTAAGGCAAGGGCTTGTTTTAAAGGTTTATTAAATACGCTGTGAGAAAAGACAGTTTTTCCGTCTCTGGCTGTGTTTTCTATGAAAATATAAGAGCGCACCTAAAAAAGGAAATAATAAGATAATAAATATCCAATACATTTCTACGCTCGGGTCTTTCTTATAATGACGATAGAAAATATCTAACAGTCCCCAAAGTATTAAAAGGAAAAGCAGAATTAAAAAAGTTGTAGTTAAAAATGGTTCCATAATATAATAAATTAAATATAATCTTTTATTATTCTTTTACTTCAATGGTAAGTGCATCACCTAATACTAAAGTATTTTTATAGCAATGTTTTTTAGGTGTATCCTCATTATCTATGTACTCAACTATTATAAAATCTAATTCTATTTCAGATTTATTTTTTTCATTTAGAACTGTTGCAATCAAGTGGATACTCCCTTTGGCTATATTAGCATGTATAACCTCTCCTTTGACAAATAACCAAAGACTTATATTTGAAGTAAGCTTAGAATTTGTTTCTCTATAACTCTCAATTTCAAAAGGAATAGAAATATTGTCCATAACTTCTATAACTTTTATGGTTATTCTATCTCCTATAAATAGTTCCTTTTTTAACCAATGAATAGAGTTATTAGTTTTAGTATCATATCCTCCAAAGCTTATGGTTAATTCATTACGAGCGTCTAAAAGTAATCTGTCTACAATGACAGAAGTGATCCCTTCTTGAATTCCTCCTACAAGAGATTTTTTATTAATGATAACTTCAAATCCTATCATTGGCAATTCCAATTTCCTTGTACAATACAATAATGAAGGCAATCACTACAAGGTTTTTTATAACTGTCATAATTCCTACAATCTACATATTTAGCAATACATTCTGCACGAGTCAATACATAATAGCTAGCAACTACTCCTGTTATAGCTCCTGCTACTGCTTCTCCAATAGGAGTCGGTTCAATTAATGCAACACCCCATACAGCACCAAGCCAACTATTATTATCCCACCAACTATTATTATCTCCATTCTCTGGATTTTCAAAATTAGCTGCTATTAATCCTCTTTTCAAACGAGCTAAAGTAAGAGAGTTGTTCTTTCCTTCTGGTGCTCCTGTGATTAGACCTTCTTTTGCCATTTCATTAATTTCTCTTAATCCGTAATAAAGAATAGAAGTGATATATAGTAAATCTGTCTGCTCTGTCTTGGGTAGATTCAATATTTCCTTATTAATTTCTGATAACTCATTGGAAAAAGTAATATATGATTTGCTTTCCTGTTTAGCCAATGCAATTTTTGATAGTATTGTAAGTTGCTTTGTGCTAAATTTTTCGATAGAACTGTTTTTAATCTCCAATGATTTTGATATCTTCCTATTAAAATCTAAAGATTCACGACGAAATTGTTTTTCAGTAATAATTTTTCGTAGTTGTTTAGCGAAGTTTTCTCCTGCTACAGCGATTTCTTTTGAATAGTCTTGTTCAATAAGAGAAGTGTCTTCCTCTGTTTTTTGACAAGAATAGAATACTAAACCTCCTATAATAATTAATGAGGCAATTACAATTTTAAAAACATTTTTTTTCATCTTTAGTTTATTTGATTAATTACTTAGTTTTATTTCTGCACTGTTTTCGTATAAGGAAATAACTCGTAGCTTAGTTATTTATTTGTCTTCTTAAAAGACAAATATAAATCCTTGTTTAGCTAATGTGAATGTTTGCGGTATAATATTTATTGGTTTTTACGGCACAAACATACTACAAAAAATGATAACTTCCAAATAAATTATAAAATATTTTTAAATACAGCTCTTATTCCTTCTAAATATTAATTATTTATTGTGTTATTAAATTAACAACAAATAGTTATTTTGTGTCTGGTTTATCATTCATTTTTAATAGTTCTTTCATCTCTTCTCGTATTTGATAAGTGGCGATAGAAGGTATTTTTACAGGCATTTGCAATATGATAGTAGCTTCTTGCTTTGCTTTGGTAAAGTTTTCTTGTTTCTCATACATCTTTGCTAATAAGTAGTGAGGATAGAGACGGTTAGGTATCATATCACAGGCTTTTTGATAGTGTTGTATAGCTTGTGGATAGCCTTCCAAAGCTGTGTAATTATCGCCTAAAGAGGTTTGAACAACCGTATTGTTTAAATATTGCTCTGCTTGGTGAAGCACAAAATTGGAGCATTGAGGTTGTTCTGCTAAGCTTAAAGCCTTTCCGTAGTGCATTAAAAACTCACCATTTGTTTTTAAATATTTACAAGAGCTTTTATATAATGATATACTTTCTTTAAAATTCATTTCTTGATAAGCATCGAATGCTTTCTTCCAAATACTATAACCCATATGCAAACTGTGAGCATTATAGAGTTGTAACCCTATCCAAGCAATGGTTATTGAAAGGATTTGCCAACGCATAAAAGCATAAGGCAGTTTGAATTCTTGTTTGTTTTTTGCGCCAAAAGCAATAAATGCTATTGCGGTGAAAGCTATCAGTTTAAGGGGGAGAATCTGTAAAGGATATGAAAAACACGCAAATGCTGATAAAACAAGTATAAGGCAAGTACTTATGTTACGAACTATACTTTTAGGCTGTTTGAATATGAACCATATAAGCGTTACGAGCAACAAAAATCCTAGAATGCCTTCTTCTATAAAAAACTGCAGAAAATCATTAAAGGCATATACTACATTGTCAGACAAAGCAATTTCTTGTTTAGAAGCTTTGTTTTTAGCGAAATACTGCGCTTGATAATCCATATAATGAGCTTTATAACCATCAAGACCTGTGCCTGTGAGAGAAAAATCTTTGAGCATTTCAGTACTTATTTTCCATACTAATACGCGTCCATCGGCAGAGTCTTTTCGCATAGTGTAGAAAAAGAAAGTACATACGGCTATAAGCACAAATGCTGTTGCAATATATCCATATCGCTTGATAGAGAATTTTATCTTTTGAGTTACCTTTGTATAAACCATATAAGACGTCCCTATAATAAAAGCTAACCACGAAGCTCTTGACTGCAGGATAATGAGTACACCTATGCTCAATAAAATGTTTAAAACAGTAAGATAATACAGGAATTTTACAATTGTTTTTCGTGCTTTTATATTGGTAATATATCTATAAAGACTCTTTCTGTACAATATTAGAAATACACTAAACATACTACCTACCGCAATAAGTCCAGCGAAAGGAGCAGGATTGAAAAAGCTACCTGTAAGTGCATAGTTAGAATGGAAAGACTCAAATACATAAAAATATTGTCCCCACCCGTATAGTGTATTGACAAAAATAGCTAAACTGACTCCTAATACAATAGCTAATATTGTCTTTTCTGCTCTTATGACATTCCTCAAGAACAAATAATAAGCATAACAGCTGATAAGGTCGTAATAACGCAATGAGTTGATTGTACCTTTTATAAGGGCATTAGAAATGATATGAACTAGCAGTGCAAATACAACAAGATCTATCGATGAGACAAATAAATTCTTTTTTGACAAGATTATTTGCCAAATGAAGTAAAAAATGAATCCTACAGAGAGAATTGTAAAAACTATTGTTTTAGAAGCGAAAGTATTATTTTGATAGCAGTCAAAAGTAACTAAACTTACTAAAGTAGTTATCAAAAACGAATTACTTAGTGTTATGCGCATTTTGTATTCTTTTTTTTGCTTGGAGTTCTGCTTATTTCTTCATCATCTTTGCTGAAAATATAAAAATAAGCAGTACAATCACTCCCATTACCCACCAAAGGAGTTGCTGATGAGATTTTTCGGCAGGAGTGGAAGATGCTTTTACAGAAGCGCTTTCTGTTTGGGGTTGTTTGAGCACTTCGCCATATTGCAATTCGGTGAGTTGTTTTGGGATATCGGTTATGAAGTGCTCTATATCATATTCGGGGGTATAATCATCTTCTTTGCCATAAGCTAAATAATAGGTGCGATTAGGGTCTAAAAAACGTGCCGCTAAGGTATAACGTATTGCATACACTACGACTTCGCTAATAGGAAGAGGCTCGTTATCTCCGTTTTCTATTATTATTTGTCCGTATTTCACAAGAATATCATCAAAGGAGAAGGTATTATTGGTTTTAGAACTAAGTGGCGCTTCTCTTAAATCGTAAGAACAATAACTATCACAACGTTTTTGCGCATACGATTCGGTAACAGAAGTAGCGAGATTTAGCTTCCTGTAATAATCATAAGAGGCTTGAGGGACAACGCGTATCTTACAGATGCGAAGAGCCTGAGGCAGACTGAAGTTTATGTAACTGCATTTGGTTTCTTTACTGTTTATTACTGAGAAATTGACCTTGTGTTTTACGATGTTATTAGTGTCGATTACTGTATAAGGGACTTCGATGGTATCAGTAGCCGATACGCCATAAATACGGAGGTCTGTGCCATAACTTTGGAATTGTGCAAAGATGTGGTCGGGTAGAATAAGTTTATGCCAAGCGTTCCCCTTTACACCTTTCAGTTCTTGCTTATAGGTGTAAGAAGAGAGTTGCGCATAAGTTGTAGCAGTTAGGAGTGTAAAGAGTAAAAGAAAGCGTTTCATATCATTGCTTATTAAAATATCTGTGCAAAGATAGCCTGTTTTAACTAAAAAAGCAAATGTTTTTTAGGTTATTACCACAGTTTTGCCACCAAAAAACACACTACTATGCCATATAGTACGGGCAAGAGTGTAGCAATGAGCGTCCATTTCTTGCTATGGGTTTCTTTGTATATCGTGTAGATAGTAGTACTACAAGGATTATGTAACAAGCTGAAGAGCATTAGGTTTACGGCGGTGAGGAGCGTCCAACCCCCAGCGTGTAGCAAGGTACCTACTTGAGAGGTTGAGGCTTCCATCAGTACGCCTGCCCCCTCGCCTACTGCTGTTTGCCCTAAGACCATAGTGGTGAGCATCAGCACGGTGGGAATGACGATTTCGTTGGCTGGAATGGCAACGATATAGGCAAGCAGGATTACGCCGTTTAAGCCTATAAACACGCCTATGGGGTTTAACCCTTGAATGAGCCAGAGAGCAATGGGTTGGTGAGCTATTTGGAGATTGCATATCAGCCATATTACTGCTCCCGCAGGCGCAGCAAATACAACAGCGCGCCAGAGTACAATAAGGGTTCTATCGATAAGCGATGTGTAGAGCGTTTGAAAGAAACGCGGTGGACGATAGGGAGGCAACTCCAATACAAAGAACGACGATTCGCCTTTGAGAAGTGTCTTGCTCAACAGCCACGAGGTAAAAAATGAAAAGACAATCCCCAACACGGCTATGCCTATGACAGCAAGCATTGCTACTGTATCGCTCCACTGCTTGGGCACTAAAGCCCCGATGAACAATGTAGCGATGAGTATTTGGGTAGGCCAACGACCGTTGCAAAGCGAAAAGTTATTGGTGATAATAGCAATGAGTTTTTCACGCGGACTGTTGATAATACGCGTTGCTACCACTCCTGCGGCATTACAACCAAAGCCCATACTCATTGTGAGGGCTTGCTTGCCGTGAGCGCCTGCTGTGCGAAAGAGCTTATCGAGATTAAAAGCTACACGAGGTAGGTAGCCAAAGTCTTCGAGGAGGGTGAACAGCGGAAAGAATATAGCCATTGGGGGTAACATCACTGAAATGACCCATACCGTAGCCAAGTACACTCCATCGATAAGGAAACCACTGAGCCACCAAGGGAAATGCAAGGCATTCGCTCCATTTTTCAAGAGCGGATAGAGCCACCCTATAAATAAATCGGAGAGCCATTGCGAAGGGTAATTAGCCCCGATAATGGTAATCCACAGCACACCTGCCAAGAGCAGAAACATAATAGGGAAACCCCAAATTTTATGTGTTACGATTTTATCTATCGCGCGGTCGATGCGGAAAGAGCGCGCAGTAAAATCGGTACTGACGGAGGCATTGGTAAGGGCAGTAGCTTGGGCGTAGATTGCTTCTACCAAATCGTTGCGGTACGTATCGCCTAAGAGATGGTGATATTCTTCGGCAATACGCAAGATACGCGACTGCCTTTCGGGGTTATTTTCAGCAGAAAAAGCTCCTTCTTCTATACCTTTTTGCACGCTCTCATCGCCTTCGATGAGTCGCATTGAGAGCCAACGTGTATTCGGTAAATCGGGATTTAGTTCAGAAAGTTCCAACTGTAACTCAGCAATGGCTTCGGCATTTTGCTTAGGAAGGTCGATAAAGGTTTGTTTTTTCGTTTGGAATTTACCCCTTACCACTTCTTCGATAGCAAAGAGCAAATCGGCGATACCTTCTTTGGTACGTGCAGATGTTGCCACTACGGGAATGCCCAAATCGCGTGAAAGGGTGCGGGTATCGATATTGATGTGATGCCGGCGCGCCTCGTCCATCAGGTTGAGACAAAGCACTGCTTTATCGGTGATTTCGAGTATTTGGAGTGCCAAGCTGAGGTTGCGTTCTAAACGACTTGCATCTACTACGATGACTGTTACATCGGGTTTGCCAAAGAGAATAAAGTCGCGTGCTACTTCTTCGTCTTCGGAAGTAGAAAGCAGAGAGTAGGTGCCAGGTAGGTCGATGATGCGATATCGTTCCTTATGGAATGAGAAACTGCCTTCGGCACGTGTTACGGTTTTACCAGGCCAGTTGCCGGTGTGTTGGCGCAAGCCAGTAAGAGCGTTGAAGACGGTGCTTTTGCCGGTATTAGGATTCCCTGCGAGAGCAATGGTATAGTTATAAGTGCCTGCCTCTTCGCCTAAGGGTTTTAGGGAAGCGGAGGGGTTGAGGGCACAAATATCGCAAGTGTTTTTCATAGTTGTAGTATAAAGCCGAACGCTTGTTTGATTTGTTTATATTTATTTTTTCTTATTTACAAGGATTATCAACTTTGCCAAAGGTGCGAGCCACACAGGCAAAAACTTTGGTAAAGTGTAGCACATCTGACACCTAACCTCTATCTCCTGCCACTTGAATCAGCACACAGAGGGCATCGGTTTTGCGGAGGGCGATTTGGGTGTTGTGAATGCTATACGCAACGGGGTCGGATAGAGGACTGACGTTTTCTATCTTGATTTTTGACCCGCGTACGAAACCTAAGTCGAGCAAGCGTTGCCTTACTTCTTGTCGGCATTCAGGGATAAATCCGGTAATGACAGCGGTTTGTCCTATTTTCAGTGAGGCTAAGGTAATGGTCATATAAGCGTTTGTATTATCAAAATATATTTTTAGACAAGCAAAATTACAAACTTTTATTGAATTGACAAAATTATTTTAGGTTTTTAGATGTGAGGCCTTAGGGCATAGGCCATAGGCACTAGGAATGGCGACGCAAAAGCGACAGACAGAGGAAATTAGAAAATTAGAGAATTAGAGAATGAGGGAATTAGAAAATGAGGGAATTGGTAAATGGGGTGTGAGGTTGTGTTAGGGAAATGAGGCTGTGCGTCAGAAATCAAACAAATTTTAAACAAAATCAAGGCTACGCTTTGTAAACCAGCGGAGGTATTGTCAGTTTATTCAACTTTGGCAAAGGTGCGAGCCGCACAGGAGAGGAAAATTAGAGAATTTGGAAATGAGGGAATTAGCAAATGGGGTGCGAGCTACAAGAAAAGCACAAGCGGAGGTTTTGTTAGTTTATTCAACTTTGCCAAAGTTTGAGATGAAAAAGCGATGCGTTGGGACTGTTAGGAGAATTCGGAAGGAAACGGAGAAGTTCGGAAGAAGGGAGGGAGAGATTTTGGTGAAAAAAGGGTGTAAGGAGGGTGGGGGTAGCTTATAGAGAGCTTATAGGAAGCTTATACGAATCTTGGACGATTGGTATAGAAAGGGTATGTAAAAAGTTGATTAA